>JANPAU010000324.1:0-7951 GCA_031430055.1 Akkermansiaceae bacterium
AAAGCCAACGGCAATCACGCGTGATTGACAGTTTCTTTGCCCCAACGGCAATCACGCTTGATTGACAGCCTATTTGCCCCAGCGGCAATCACGGTGATTGCCAGCTTCTTTGCCAACGTGGTTCACATGGGGGAAGCCGGAAAGGTAGTCTAACCAACTCGCTTTGATTTCCGGATAGTTGGAGAGAACTTCGGCTTTCTCGGTCTCGAAGTCTTCGAGACGCATGGCGTTCTTGGTGACGACAGCGCTGTGTTTTTGGAAAAACTCCTTGGCGTCCGGTTTAAAATTTTCCCACGGCGGGTTGGTGATGATGGCGTCGAAGCCACCGCGGGTGACGATGATTTCATCGAACTCGTAGGCCCAGTGGAAGGGTTCGAGGGCGTGGATGTCGGCGATTTTGAGCGGGCGTTTTTCGGGTTTGCCTTCCTTCTTCTTGGTGGCGTCCCAAGTGGCTTGTTCGTATTGGATGCCGAGGGCTTGGAATTCTTCCAACAAGATTTCATTGAGCCGCTCATATCCTCTTCGCCGCACATCCTCGATGTGGTTGCGCAGGTTGAGCAATCGTTCATCCTGTTCGAGTCCCTCGATCTCACCAGTTGCGAATCCGTGCTTTTTGTAGAGCTCGATGGATTTGTTTTTCTCATCCAGTAGTCGAGCGTATTCAGAAGCTTGCTTGGTGGCGATGTGGGCTTGCTGGGATTCGCGGGTGGTGGGGACGGCGGTGGTCTCGGTGGTGAAGCCGAGGGCTTCCTCGTAGGCGAGGGTGACGCGGGCTTGTTGGAGGCGTTTTTTGGAAGATGTGGGCGAGACGCCCACGCTCCTTGAGTCGAATTTGGCGGAATCGACGTGGAGCAGGCCGATGAGGGAGTTTCCGGCGAGGAGATTGAACTCGATGTTCGGCAGCGGTTCGAGTTGGTCGCGTTTCTCGGCGGAGGCGACGAGCGAGAGGAAGAGCCGGAGCTTGGCGATTTCCGTGGCCTCTTCCATGAGGTCCACGCCGTAGAGGTTCTCGGTGACGATCTTCTTTTTCAGCCAATAGGCGGCGGGGGCTTTGTGCTGCTTGCGTTCGAACTCGATCCACTGGAGTACCGGCGCGTGGGCCAGCGCCTCGCATCGGCCAATGAGGGCGGTGTAGAGATTGAGCAGGGTTTTCAGCGCGGCGACGAGGAAGGCACCGGAGCCGCAGGCGGGATCGAGCAGAGAGAGGCGCGGCAGGATGTCTTGGAGGACGGTCTGGCAAACGGGACCGGTGGCGTGGAGTAGGAGATCCTCGATGGAGTCGTAACGATGCGGCGCGGGGAAGGATTTCGGCTGGGTTTCGTGGAGTTTCTTGCGGGACTCGTAACCGGCGTTGATGCGGTCGAGCACGAGCTGATGGATGGTTTGCTCGCAGAGGTAATCGGTGATTTCCGGACGGGTGTAGTAGGCCCCGAATTCCTTTTGGTTGATGTATTTCTCGAAGATGTAGCCGAGCACATCGGGATTGATCTCGCGATCGTCGCCGCCGGGCGTGTCGTTGAGGGACCAGGAGTAGCGGCCGAAGAGGGCGAAAAGATCCTCGAAGACGGTGTCTGGGACTTTGATCTTGGAGTAGGGCTTGGAGAAAAGTGCGTCGCCCTCAATGCGGGCCTCAATGCCGTGGGGCAGGAACAGGCCGCCATTCAGGTAGGGAATGTCGCCGAGCGGGATACCGGAAATGGGTTCTCGCTTGCCATCGGGTTTGGCGAAGCCCTCGAAGAACAGATCGCGGAGGAAGTGGCGAAAGAAGCGGTTTTTCCCGGATTTCTGGGAGGCTGCGAGTTTTTCCGGGAGGTAGGATTTGTTGCCATCCTTGGCGCGGTCCACATCGAGGAAGCCTTTCTGCTGGAGGAACCAGATGAACATGAGCCGGTTCAGCAGGACGGAGGCATACCAACGGCGTTCGCCGGGATCGGGGATGCCTTCGATGGCGTCGAGCAGCTTGGCGTGCTCTTCTTGGAAGTCTCGGAAGAAGGCCTTGGTGACGACTTCGATGTCGAGACCCGCGCGGACGCGGCGGGCGGTCTCGGTGATGGGGATGTTGCCATTTTCATCGAGTTCCGAGAGATCGACGACGAGCGAGGCGAGCTTGGAGAGGAACAGATCGCCGGGCTGGCCTTTGAGGTAGTGATGGCGGCGGGTGTGGGTTTTCGTGCCATCGCGTTTCATCCAGAGCCAGACGGAGCGGGTGCGGACGGCATCGAGGAAGATAAGGATGTTCTCAACGGCGTGGGGTGCGATGCGTTTCCAGACGGCCTGCTGGGTTTTCGCATCGGGGAAAGTGGCGTCAGGATCGGCGGTGACGATTTCAAAGACCCGGAAACCCGAGAGCTGGGATATTTCCTGAGCATGGTAGGAGACGCTGCCGTGCTCGATGAGCATCGGCTTGGCACGCTCCGGGTGGTTCCAGCCGAGGTCATCGATGAAGAGATCGGTGAATTGGAAGGCTTGAAGGTGGCACCGGGCGGAGCGGGGGTTGAGTTTGGCGGTCATGGGAAAAACAGGGAAAGAGAATCAGCTCAGGGCCTCGACGTGGGGGTAGTCGAGGATGAGGGAATCTGTGGTGATCAGGGGCATCCGATAGATGCGTGAGCTGGCAATGAGAATGCGGTCGGCAGGATCGCGGTGGATGGGTTCGAGAAGTGACCATGCTTCTTCGATGATTTCCCCGGTAATGGGCAGAAGGTCCCAACCGTTAGTCTGGAGGAGGGTGCGGAACCAAGTCTTCCAGTGGCCGTCGATCTCGATTCGCCCCCGCTGCTGAAGGCAGGCGACTTCGCCGATGGAAATGGGCGAGCACCAGACTTCCGTGTCGGGCTCGGTGATCTGGTGGAGCGCGGCGGAACTGAGCCGGGTGGGGTCGAGGCTGAAATGGAGGAGGGCGCAGGTGTCGAGGAGGAGTCTCATTTCAGCGGATCGAGGTCGTCATTGAGCATATTCCAGTCACTCTCTGCGATTGCAGGCCCTTCGACGGGGCAAAGAATCCGCAGGGAGTCCTTTGCCCAGCCGGGCTGGGAACGGTTTTTCTGGCCGATGATGCTGGGCATGGGAAGCTGGTTGGCTGGTGGCAAGGAACGAGTTGGCGGCTCCGAAAGATTTTCCTCGATAATCTGAATGGCCTCCTGAGTCAGAGACCGGCGATGAGCGGTGGCCGCGGCCTTGAGACGAGCGTGAAGTTCGGGCGGGAGATTGCGAATGAGGAGGTCTGGCATGAGATGAAAATAGCGTTTTGATATCGTTATGCAATCACAGTTTCAGTGCGAGCGAGCAGGCGCTTTCGACATTTTATCGCAAGTTTTGTGGATTCCCGGAGTCCTCGAAGGCCTTGAGGTAGCGGACGGCTTCCTTGCGTTGTTGGGGAGTCATGGGAGAATTGGCAGATGTGCATGGTAAGCGATGGAAAATCTTCAAAGAAGCGGTCGTTCAAGGACGGTGGCGTGGAGGCTGGAGACGGAGGCGATCTGCGAGAATCCCGCGTCAAATGTAACAATTTCCGCCCGATGATGGATGGCGAGAGTGGCGATGAGGAGATCGAGGGAGCCGGAGTTGATGCCATGGTTGCGGCATTTTTGGCCAAGTGCGGCAGCGTCGCGCCAGAGTTGCGGTGGGGTGGGCAGAAGAGGTAACGTGGCGAACTGGGCCTCGATCTTAAGGAGCTCGCTGTCGGTGGCATGGCGCAGCACCTCGAAGGCGATCGGCTCGCAAAGCACGGCTGCGGGATCGAGAATCCATGGCCGGATGAACGCCTTGAGTCCGAGGGGAGACTTGGCACGGGTGAAATCCACCCAGAGGGAGGAATCGATCAACCGCGCCATGACTCGGCGAGGGTGAGGGTCTCTTGGCGATCCGCGACCCGGGATTCCTCGTATCCCTGGAGTTCGGTTGACCATTCGTTGGTGAGGAATTTCGAGGAGATCTCAGCGCGGCGCTGGAGCATCAGGGTATCTGCAAGGAGCTTGCGGATGGCAGGGCCTTTCTTCGCGATGCCGGTGATGCGGGTAATTTCACGGAGTTCGCTTTCGGGGAGATCGACGGTAATTTTCATACTTAGAAGGTAAGGGAGTCTGACTTTGGGGCAAGCATTTACGGATTTTCAGGATTGGAGGCCGAGGGAGCAGAGAATCCGAGGCTCTTTGTTCGGTTCGTCGTGGAGGTTGACGACGACGAGGCGGTCGTCTCGATGGAGGGCGGTGACCATTTCCGCTAAGTCCTCTGCGGCGATGGTGGAGCGGAGTTGGCGGTTCAGCTTGTCCACGGCCTCGGTGGTGAGCGGGTGGTCGTAGACCGCTTGGATGGCGGCGCGGACTTGATCGGTGAGAAAGAGGTCACCCTCGCGATGGCGGAGGTAATCTTGGAGGAGTTCGTAAGTGCGGTAGCGCGCGCCGCGGCGGGAGCCGAGCTGGCCGGAGGCAGCGGTGCTGCGTTCTTCATCGACGATCTTGGTGGCGCGAGAAACGAGGCGGTGGTGATCCTCGCGCCGGGGCAAGGCAGGAGTGTCTGCCGTGCATTTCGCCTGGCGGAGGATGCGGACGGGAGACTCGGAAACGGTTTTGCCATCGGCATCGATCCAGAGCAGGGCGTCGTGATCCTGCGGGGTGCGGATGTAAGCGAGAACCCCGGGCGGGGTGATTTCCGGGCGGGTGGAATCCGGCAGGTGGGGCTTGGTGGCGTAAACGACATCTGGAAGGGATTCGACCGTTTTGCGGAGGTCGGGATTGTCCTTGATGGCCTGCGCCCAGATTTCAAAAGCTTCGGACGTGAGATCGACCTCATCGTCCTCAGGTTCGTCGAGGATGCCGGATTTTTCGTCGTAGAGATTTCGTAGGGCCTCTTCGTCGGCGGGTGTTTGGTCCTCGAAAAAGGATTCATCCGAACCGACGACTTCTTCGTTCTGGCGGAGACGATGAACGAGGCGTTTGCGGAGTTTGATGATCTGTTCGACGCCCTCGGCAGGAAGGAAGGAGCAGCATTGGATGGTGTCGGCTTTTTGGCCGATGCGGTCCACCCGGCCTGCACGCTGGATCAAGCGAATGATGGCCCATGGAAGGTCGTAATTGATGACACGGGCGGAGTCTTGGAGGTTTTGCCCTTCTGAGAGGATGTCAGTGGCGATGAGAACGCGGGTTTGTTTGCCGGGAGGGAAGTCCTTGAGCTTCTCGTTGGATTCTGGAGAAAATCGCCACGCTTGTTTGGCGGGGTTTTCTGAATCTCCGGTGACGCAATCCACGCGATCAACACCCGCTGCGTGAAGGGCACCGGACAAATAGCGGGCGGTATCTGCAAACTGGGTGAAGAGGATGAATTTTTCCTTGGGAAATTCTTGGTGGACCAACCGGATGAGAGCCTGGAGTTTGAAGTCTTTGGCAGTTGGGATTTCTCCTGATTCTGAGAGGATTCCGCGAAGTGCTTCGGCATCTTTCTTGAGATCTTGCAGGAGGGTTTTCTTAAAAACATCGGTGCGAAGCCATTTGTAACGCTTGGCTTGGGGGCCGGCGAGTAAGGCATAAAGGGAGGCCGCTTCCGAACGGTAGTGGTTTTCATCCCATTGGCCAAGTGGCGGGAGCTGTTCTTGGCCGTCGTCGAGGTCGAGTTCGCCATCGCCGGAGTCGCGCAGGCGGGTGTCTAGTAGGCTGGAATCCTGCTGGCCGATGGGGAGGAGCAGTTTGTTTTCAAGCGCGTGGATCTCAAGATAGTTGCGGAGGATGTGGCGGTGGATGGAAAGCAGCAGCGCATGGGCAGAGCTTTCTAGCCGCTTGAAAAGATTGGTGCGGCAAAAGCCCTTCATGCGCTTTCCGGCGCGGGAGAGATCATCGAGGATTTTCTTGTCCGTTGCGGATAGATCAGGGGGAAGCACTTCTTTTTTGTAGAGACTGCGACCGTAGCGCGGGAGGTTCAGATGATCGATGGTCTGGACAATCTCATCGCGGAAAAGGCGGGCGCAGGGATCGGAGATGTCATCGGGATCGGAGCGGAATTTGACGGATACAGGCTGGCGAGTCGGGAAATACATCCGCTCGCCCGTCGGCAGAGTGAGGAACGGGCGACCGTCACGTTCATCGAGGGTGGCATAGTTTTTGATGATGAAAGAGCGGGTGCGCCTGACGAGGAAAAGGCGCATGATTTCACGCCAGTCATCGGGTTCCTCGCTTTTCTCGAAGGCACTGAGGGAATTGAGCGGTAGGTTTGGATTTTTGAGAGCGAAGACGGATTCACCCATTTCGCGGAGCATGACTTCCGGGCGGATTCCAATGTCACTCTGCTCGGGAAGGAAGAGGCGAAGCTGTGCGCCGAGATCGAGGTAGGTTTTGTTGTAGGGAGTGGCGGAAAGGAGGACGACTTTGCAGTCATTTCGCTCCAGATATTCACGAATGGCTTGGTAGATTTTCCCCTCACGGTTTCTAAAATTGTGAGACTCATCGACAATGACCAGTCGGTAGCGGACAAGGTTCAGCAAGTCTCGTTGAGCCACGCTTTGGGACATGATTTTCGGGGCGCGGAGACCGAACTTGTGGGCATAGTCCTCCCACATTGAGGTGAGGTTCTTGGGACATAGGATGAGAGTTTCGAGCATCTGGTCATCCGCCATGACCCGTGCAATCGCCGATGCAACGCGGGTTTTGCCAAGTCCCACCACGTCGCCCACGAGGACACCGCCGCGCTTGTTCAGATGGCGGCAAGCGAGCTGCACGGCTTTTTCCTGAAACGGCAGAAGGAAATGCCTGATATCGTGAGGAACTTTGAATTCCTTGATACCCTCGCGAGCGTCCTGCGAGAGATGCCACGCCATTTTGAGATAAACGTGGTAAGGTGGCAGTAACCGTTCGCCCGCCCAACTTTCCTCAATGATCGAGATGAGTTCCTCGGTGATGTCGAGGCAACGGGAATCATCCCAGCGGTCTTCAAACCAACTGTGCAGCTTCTTTGTGGCGTCTTTGTCGAGGACGTCGATATTGAGTTCGCCTTGGCCTTTGAGACCGGACATCGTCAAATTGCTGCTACCGAGGTAGGCGATGATCGGGTTGATGGTGTCCTTGCGATGGGCGAGGTAGAGCTTCGCATGAAGGGTGTGCTTCAGAAACAACTTCACGCAAAGACGTCCTGTCTTGAGCTGTTTTACCAGCCGCTTGAGTCCTGCTTCATCGGCGTTGGTCGGATTTCCGATGGTGAGTTGCTTGCGGAATTCTGCGGCGGCATCCCTGCGGAGCTTGGTGAGTTGTTTGTTGTCAGGAGCCTTTTCAGGATCATCGGTCAGCCAGCTTCGGAGTTGGTCGTGAGGCAAGCGTTGCATACCGACAAGAAGACGGGCTGGGGGCGGAGAGTCATTTTCCTGGGGAATTGGCCATTCGTTGACGACGGTATCGATGCAGCGCCAGCCGCGGAGATTGAAATAGCCAACACAGAAATCACCTCGAAACGCGAGTTTGAGAGCGTGCTTCAGGCCGTTGCTGTCTTCACCATCCAGAAAGGGCGTTTCAATGTTGTCAAATACGGTGGGCATTCAAGCAAAGTGTGTTGGAGTAGAGCAAAATGGCGATTCCTGCGTCCACCCGGTGAGAATGCTTTGGAGGGGGCTCATGATGCGTATCGATGCTATTGGGTCCGGTGAACTTGGAAAGGGCGAAAGCGGTTCAAATGCACGGGTGAAATTCTCCAATGTGCATTGCGGTCATTTCAACGAAGAAACACGCTGTTAGCTCATTCCTAAGAATGCCTTCATAACAGGACTTCCAGCAACTTATCCCGGTCCACCTTCACCACCCAGTTCTCGATGTTGGTGATCTGGCCGCTCTTATCATCATAGCTCCGCTCGACGCGGCATTGCACCACGGTTTCCGCGTGCTGAATCATGGTGGGCAGGCGGTCTTCCGGGAATGCCATGATCAATTGCAGGCCGAAATTCCGTGCCAGATCGAGACACGCGTCGATCCGGTCG
>JANPAU010000325.1:0-32051 GCA_031430055.1 Akkermansiaceae bacterium
CGTTTCCTCGAAATCGGCAAGCGCGACATTTACATGAACTCGCGCATCCCGCTGTGGGGACTGCGGCGGAATTCCTCGTTCCACGTCATCGCCATGGACGCGATCTTCGCTGGCGACGAGGATCAAACCCGCGATTTGTTAGCAGAAATCACCGTGCTCGTCGAGCAAGGTGCGCTCACTCCCCTACCCTTCCGCTCGTTCCCGGCCAGCCGGATCGATGCTGCCTTCCGCCTTATGGCCGGTGGCAAGCACACGGGAAAAGTGGTCGTCGGATTCGCGGATTCGTTCATCGTTAGAAAAGGCGAGCCGCCACTTCCGCCATTCGAAGTCAAGGCGGACGGTGCCTATCTCATTACCGGCGGTCTCGGTGGTTTCGGCCGCGTGCTCGCAGAGTGGTTGGTCGAAGCTGGTGCCCGCCACCTCGTGCTGAGCAGCCGCAGCGGCGCATCCACACCGGAAGCCGTCGAATTCGTCGCCAGCCTCGAAGCCCGTGGTATCGAAACGAAAGTCATCAAAGCCGACATCGGCTCGCCAAAGGATGTGAAACGCCTCGTCTCCGAAATCCCAAATCTCAAGGGGATTTTCCACCTCGCGATGGTCATCGACGATGCACCGCTTTCCGCCCTAACTGCCGAGCGTCTCCGCACGGTCATGGCCCCGAAAGCCCACGGCGCATGGTTGCTCCACGAAGCCACGCAGGGCCTCGATCTCGATGCCTTCGTGATGTTCTCCTCGGTCTCCAGCATTTTTGGAAATCCGGCGCAAGGAAACTACTCGGCAGCGAATGCCTTCCTCGACTCACTCGCCTATCATCGCCGTGCGCTCGGCCAGCCAGCACTCGCGATCAACTGGGGCGTGCTCGGCGGCGAAGGTTACGTTGCTAGAAATGAGCGCGTCGCAGAATTCCTTGCCCGCCAAGGCACCGGCGCACTCACACCTGCCGAAGTCACCTCGTTGATGGAATCCTTCCTCACCGCTCACGCCACCCAAGTCGCCGCGATCCGCGTGGACTGGGCCAAATGGCGACAATCGTTCCGCGGGATGCAGGACAACCCGCTCGTCGAGCGCATTTTCGCAGGTGGCGTCGAAGCCGCAGAATCCGGCAGCGGTGGCACCGACTGGCGCGCCAAGATCCAAGCCGCATCTGCCGAAGATCGCAACGGCGTCATCGGTGAAGCGGTGCGCGACGTCGTCGGCTCGGTGCTGCGAGTCAAGCCAGACAGCCTGCGCGAAGATCAACCACTCACCGACCTCGGCCTCGACTCACTCATGGGTGTGGAAATCGAGACGATGTTAGAAAGCGCCATCGGTATTGCATTACCACCGACTAGCCTGATGCGGGCAAGGACGATCGGCCAGATCGCCAACTTGCTCGCCGAGCAAATGGGTGCGGATTCCGACGCCCCGGCGAAAGCCGCAGTGGTCGCCGAAGTCATCGAAACCTCCGAACTCGACCTCGACGCGATTTCCGACGAGGACCTCGATCTCCTACTCGGTGGTGTGAACGAAGAAGTTCCTGCGGGGAAGAGCTGATTGAAATAGGGATGTCGTCGCTCATGCGGTCCGTCACGAAGGCTCCGCCCAGTTTTCAAGCGTCAGGTTCGGAACCCGCTCGAACTCCGCAGTGTTGTTGGTGACAAGCGGAAGTTTGAGTGCCAGCGCCTGCGCGGCGATCAGGCAATCGAGTTCGCCAATCATGCTTCCGTTCGAACGAAACTGTGCCTTGATCCGACCGTAATGTTCCGCCGCGGCACTCGTGAAGGGCACGATTTCAAGGGGTGCAAGAAAGCGGATGAGGGCGTTGCGGTTGCGCTCCAGCTGACTGCTTTTGAAAACGCCGAATTGAAGTTCCGCAACGGTGATCGATGTCACCGCGATATCGCCCGGTTTGTATTGTTGGAAGAGCTCCACCACATGAACCGGGCGGCGGTTCATGATGTAGATGCACATGTTCGTATCGAGCAGGATCCTCATGCGTCTCTCAGACGGTTTCAAAGCCCTTCCCGATCCGGTTGCACACCCTGTTCCCGATCCGCCATGAAATCAGGAGAGAAATCCGCAGCCGCCTCGAAGAATGAATCCCACCCATCTTGGAGTGGGCTCAATACCACCGAATCACCGATTTTCTGGATCGATACGGCAACACCTTCGAATCGGAATTGCTTGGGTAGCCTGACCGCTTGGCTCTGGCCGTTTTTAAAAAGCTTCGCTTGCATGCTCAGAATAGATACTTTTTAGTCTATCCTGTCAAGAGGCGGTGCCTCCGGCAGCACTACGAAAAAGAACGGAAAAGAACTGGGCAATGATCAAAGAAAAGATTTAGCGAGTATTCCCATTCACGATGTCACAGGACGTAAGAACACAATTCAAATCATGGCTGGAAAGCGGCGAAGCCCGCCTCCAGCCGATCACCCTGCCGCAGCGCGAGTTGTGGGAAAACTCACCCGTCCCGGTGGCCGATCCCGCGAATCACATTTGCGGAGTCATCGAGATCAAAGGGCCGATCACCCCGGAGCAATGCGAAGCGGCGCTCCAGCGGGTGATCGAACGCCACGAGGCGTTGAGAATCACCTTCCTACCCGGCAAGGAGCGTCCTTTGCAAATGATCCGCGCGACGGGCACCGCCGTTCTCGACGTCAGTGAACTTCAGGCCGGCGAAGATCTTGAGGAGAAAATGCAAGAGATCTATCGCCAGCCATTCGACCTGCTGCAAGGCCCGCTCTATCGCTTGCAGATGATCCGCCGGGGGCACAATGACCATGTGTTAGCTTTCGCTTTCCACCACGCCATCGGCGATGGCTGGTCGCTCGGCATCTTCGTGCAGGATCTTTGCACCGCTTACATCATGAGCCTAACCGGCTTACGCAAAGCCGTGGCGGTTGGCGTCATGGGATTGAAGAACACCCTGCCACCTGTCGCACAAACTTACACCGAGTGGGCCGCCGCCGAGCGCGCTTTTTGGCAACCCGCCGAAGTGGCGAAGCGCGTCGACTTCTGGAAATCCAACCTCGCTGGATCAAGCCGAATCTGGAGCGGGCCACCCGAGCTTGTTCCGTTAGAGCGCTGGGCCACCGCGCTCCCCTCAGATTTGGTGCGAACGATCAAATCCTTAGCTGTCAGTCACAGCACCACCCTTTTCAGCACGCTGCTGGCGGCATTTCAGATCACACTTTCGAAATGGACCGGCAAGACCGACATCCTCGTCGGCACTCCGGTGGCGAACCGCAACAAGGAAGCCGTCCGCGACACGATGGGCTATTTCGCCGGTGTCGTTCCACTTCGAGGCCAGGTCGAGCCAGAGCAAACATTCTCCCAGCACCTCCACAAAGTCGCGGAATCCGCGCTCGATTGCTTCGCCAATTCGATGCCTTACGCCGAGATCGCCACCGCCATCGGCGAAGATCGCAGCACAGGCGAACACTCGATTTTCGACGTGCGGTTCGCGCTGCAGAACCACCCGGTGCCAGATGTCGTGCTTCCCCGGATTTCCACGAAGCTACGGATGCGCTCCACCGGCACGGCCCGCTTTGATCTGGCGTGTGAACTTACCGAGGTCGGGAGTGAGTTAGAGGTTGTGTGGTTGTACAAGCCGAATAAGTTTCCCGCGTCAAACATCGCCGAGTTGCACAATCTCTTCCTGACGATGTTGACGAGCGCCTCCAAGAATCCGGCTACTGTATTAAGTGTGTAATTTCATGAGTTCTTCAACGACCCACATCAATGATCTGGTGCCATCCGTCGTCGCACCGGAAGGAGACGATCACGGCAACACCCATTGGGCGAGTCGGGCTGCTTTCCCTATCATCAGCGCCGCGTTGATGGTGGCCCAAATCGCGCTTGGGTTTGCCTTTTACCACGGTTTGTATTGGTTGTGTGTGCCGTTGATTATCTTGGTCAGTCATTTCATGCACGGGATACTCGTCGGCTTTCATGAAGCATCCCACGGACTCTTGCGGAAGAGTCGATTTTTGAATGAGGCGGATGGGCTGATCATCGGCACGTTTAGCTTCATGAGCTTCACGCTCTATCGGGCTGCCCACCAGAAACACCATTCTCACCTCGCCACCGAGCGCGATGTGGAGCTATGGCCTTTCGTGATCGTCGGAACTCCACGCTGGGCAAGACGCTTGGCCGCCTTTATCGAGCTGAATGCCGGTATCCTTTTCACGCCCTTCCTGTTTGCACGGATTTTCCTGAAGAAAGATTCGTTCATCAAAAACAAGCGAGTCCGCAGTCGCATCTGGAAGGAATTCGCGTTCATGGCTGTGGTCTGGACTATTATTTTGACCTCGGTCACTTGGTTTCAAATTTGGGATTTCTATATTTGTGTATTTCTCCTCCCCGGCGTGATCGCAGGAAATCTTCAAAGCTGGCGGAAGTATATCGAGCACGTCGGCCTGAGTGGTCACACCGCGAGAAGTGCCACGCGCAGCATCGTGGCGGACACCTGGTCTGGAAAGTTGCTGTCACTGACCCTGCTCCACGAGCCGCTTCACGGAATCCACCACATCAAGATGGCCCTGCCGCACGAAGAACTCCCCCATCATACGCCACTGCTAGACGCGAAGGACGAAGGCGACGTGCCACCCTTTCCGAACTACCGCTCCGCCGTGATGCACCTCTTGCGCAATCTATCCGACCCGAAGTCCGGCAGCCATTGGCCGGTTTCAGAGACGAAATCAAACGCCTAGGCATTCGCGCCAGACGCTGTGAAGTGTCGCATGGCAATGAGTGAATAGAGAGAGCTGGTGATCCACATCTTCAGGCAAGGTCACTCCACTTCTGATGGAAAACGAACCCGTGAATCCGCTCCTACCGTCGGCACTTTTCCAATAGCCCGGCGAGGAACCAGGTGATTTGGGCGAGGGCATCCGAGTGGATCGAGTTCCCCAGTGGGGCGAGATCTTCCCGGCATTCCGCAAGCAGCTTCATGGCGGTGTCCACGGCGCTTTCGATGGCTCCTTCATACTCGGCGATACCTAACAAGATAGGGAGATCGAGCGGTTCTTGGTCGAGGATGCGCTTGTTGAGTTTTATGCGCTGGGCCTCGGAAGCGGTTTCCAGCAGATTGAGAATGGGCAAGGTGAGCTTGCCCTTGATGAGATCAGTGCGGAGCGTCTTGCCGACGATTTCCTCGGAGCCGACGAGGTCGAGGCAGTCGTCGTAGATTTGATAGGCGGTGCCGAGTTTCATGCCGTAGCTGTAGAGGCGCGCTTCGGTCTCGGCGTCGAGACCGGATAGATTCGCGGAGAGGCCGGTGGCGGCAGCGAAGAGTGCGCCGGTTTTCATCTCGATGACGCGGAAATACTCGGCCTTGGTGAAGGTGAGATCGAAGCGGCGCTGAGTTTGAATGATTTCCCCCTGGCAGACTTCACGGGCGGCGTTGCCGACCTTGCGACAGATGTCGATGCTGTTGAAGTCGGTGGCGAGCGTGAGCGCGTGAGAGAACAGCACGTCGCCGAGTAGGACGGAGAGTGCGTTACCCCATTTCGCATTCGCGGTGGGAACCATTCGGCGGGTGTTAGCTCCATCCATGATATCGTCGTGAACGAGCGTGGCCATGTGGATGAGCTCAAGGATGACGCCGATTTTCAAATGGTCCTCCGTGACTCCCCCGGCCGCGCCGCCGACGAGGATGGCGAGTGCCGGGCGGATGCGTTTGCCGGAGGTATTGCAGATGTAAGAGACGTAAGGCTCGACGGCGGAATCGAAAGCACGGACTTGCTCGCGGATCGAAACTTCCACTCGCTCGAGTTCCGGGCGGACGAGTTCGAAGGGGAAAAGGGCGTTGCTAGGTGACGGTGTGGTGGTGGCTGCCATGGTCGTGAGGCTGGACTTAATTTCCACAGGCTGGGCATTCCCGCAACCATGGATATGAAGAGAATCCGCCGAAATGATCATTTTCCACGAGGTGCCAGCCTATGTGCTTGCTGGATTCGCTATCCCTAGGCTAACTGCGCACCTCTATGAAATACCGAGTGAATTGGCTACTGATCCCTGCTGTGGCCTTGTCCATGGGCGCTTGTAAGAAAAAGGAAGAGGTGAAGGCCCCGGAAGCACCGGCGGCAGTTGCCAAAGCGCCGGCCAAGGAGGCTCCCGCAGCGGTGCCAGAGATCAAGGCCCCGGCGATGAGCGCGGAAGAACGTGCTGCTAAACTGGGCTTCGTGCAGCATTTGCCACAGGACACCGAGGTGGTTTTCGCACTTTATAACGGCACCAAAACAGCAGATCGGGTGAAATCATCGAAACTCTGGAAGCTCGTCATGGAGCAAATGGGTACCGGTGCGATGGGGATGGAAGCCATCGAGAATCAGGAAATGGAGGAGCAAGCCGCAGAGGAAGCGGTGCAAGACGGCGTCGCTCCCGAACCCGCCCCGGCCGACGACGAGCCGATGGGGCCCACTGGATTGTTCGGAACCGAGTTCACGATGGCTCTCGGCAAGCCAGCCGCCGAGCAAACTGGCAATCTTCTCACGCTCAACCGCCGGATGGGGTATTTCCAAATGCGCTCTGCGGTGAAATCCTTGGTCGAGGCCGTGAAATCCGGGGATACCGAAGCGTTGACCGAATCATTTGCCAACGGCTACGGCCCTGAATGGGTCAAAGACCTGCTCGAGGATCCGCAATCGGGGCTGGCCTTATTGGAAAAGGCCCAGATGCCGCCCATTTACTTGGCCTTCAAGACCCGCGAATCCGATCGCGATGTAGCGGCCCAGCAAGTCGCGGCAATGGTCGAAAACCTGAATTATTTCGAAGACAAGGTCGAGCCGGTCGAAGTGGAAAACCCTGCCGGAAAATTTCAAGGCTTCAAAATTCTCGGTTCCAAGATGTCGGCCATGATGGCCGAAGATCGCGAAAGCATGGACGAAGAACTTGGAGCGGATCAAGTCGAAAAGCTGCTAGAAATCGTCGCCAAGAAGGACATCGTCATCATGAGCGGCACGGTGGGGAACCATGTCGTGCTCTTCATGGGTGCTTCGGTGGATGACCTGAAATTCTCCAACGACGTCAGCTCGTCCTTGGTCGCCACCGAGGCTCTCGCTTTCACCGATGCCTATGCTGCCAAGGAACTAACCGCCGTGATGTATGGCCAAAAAGAAGGCATGGAAACCATGGTCGGCGCTGCGGGCGGATTGGCGGACATGACGAACGGCCTGCGCGATGGACTCGCTGGCTCGGAAGGCCTCGGCGATACCCGGGATTTGGAAGCCATGTTTAAAATCGTCGCCGAACGCGAGGCGGCACTTCGCACCTTGATCAGCGGCGAAGCACTCGGGATGGTCGCGTTCTTTGAAGAAGGGCTCAAAATTGAGTCCTTCGGCGGAACTGACAGCGGAATGGTAGATTGGAAATCGCCTAACAAACTCGCTCATCTCGGGGACTCCGACAATGTCTTAATATTCACCAACCTAACAGCGAATGCAGCCTTCGACGAAAAAGCCCGCGCCTATTATGAAGCCTTATTGGAAACTGCCTACGCCATGACCATGAAAGTTGCCGAGTTGCCGATGGAAGGCGAAAAGATGCTTCAATTCAAGGAAATGGCGAAGATGTTCGATGAAAAATTTCGTCCAGACATGGTCGAGCTGTGGGATGCATTCAACAACGACTTCGGCGCAGGCCTCGGCACAGAAAGCGCAATGATCGTCGATCTCAATGGCACGGCTCCAGCGATTCCCGGGATTCCCCAACAGGTCGTGGACAAAGCGAAAGTGCCCCGGATTTCAATCATCGCCCCCGTGACCGATCGCGCAAAACTCGCGGGTTCATGGGAAAAAATGAACACGACCCTCACCGGCACCCTTGCGAAAGTCAGCAAAATGACCGGCCAGAAGATCCCAATGCAAAAGCCTATCAGCTCCGAGAAAAACGGTAACACCACCTGGTTCTTCGCAGTGCCGTTTTTCACCGATGATTTCCTGCCTTCCGTGACCGTGGGCGACAAATGGTTCGTCGCCTCGTCATCGAAGAACCAAGCGCTCGACCTCATTGCCAAAGCGGATACCGGCGGCGAGACCCGTGACGGTTTATGGTTCAGCATGAACTTCAAAGCACTTCAAAAATACCTCACTGAGACCTACACTCTTATCGACGACAACGCGGAAGCACTCATGGGTGAATCACAAACCGACCAACAAAAAAAGAACGTCAAGGACGCCATCGCCGCTCTCAGCGATCTCGATAATCTCACCGTTCACAGCCGTCGGGAAGCCGGAGTACTACGCTCCAGCGTGCATTTCAAGACACGCTGATCCTCGCTCGGCCGCCATCCCGGCATGGCCAAGTGTTGACGGCGCTTGCACCATCCGCCGCATCCCGTTAACACCATCCCCGTGGCGGCCAAAGCAAAAGTAAAACCTGAGAGCGGTGGGAATTTCTTCGCTGTCGTCGGCAGCGATGAAGGTCTCGTCCGCGAGAAAGCACTGCTACTCTACAACCAGCTCACCGGCGGCGTGGACGACGGTTTCACCCACGAGACCATCGACGGCATCGCCGACAACTCCGAGTCCGCCTTCGAGATCTGCTCCTCCACCGTCCAAGCCCTGCTCACGATCCCGATGTTCGGCGGCGACAAGGTGGTCTGGCTCCGCAACGCGAATTTCCTCGCCGACAACGTCACCGGTCGCTCCCAACGCACCGAAGCTGGCGTCGAAAGCCTCCGCGCCACCCTCGAACGCGGCATCCCGGACGGCGTTAAATTTCTACTCACCGCCCAAGGCGTGGACAAGCGCCGCTCGTTCTGGAAATACATCGAAAAAGCCGCCGACGTCCAAGTCCACGACCGCATCGACACCAGCCGCGATGATTGGCAAGACCAAGTCGCACGACTCGTTACAAACCGCTCCAAGGAACTCGGCCTCCGCTTCCACCCAGACGCCCTCGCGCTCTTCGTGATGCTCGCCGGCGAACAATCCCAACAAATCGGTAATGAGTTAGAAAAACTCGACCTCTTCCTCGGCGAAGAACGCCGGGAAGTCACCGAGGAGGACGTCCGCGTACTCGTCCCCCTCAGCCGCGCCGCCGTGGTTTTCGAAATCGGCAAAGCCATCCAGTTAGGCAACGCCGCCCGTGCCATCCAGCTCATCGACCAACAGCTCGAAGCCGACGAATCCGCCATCGGCATCATGCGCGCCTCCATCATCGGCGTGGTGAGAAATTTGTTCATGGCCAAGTTGATCATCGAGAAGTTCAAGGTGCCCACCGGCAACTACAGCGCCTTCTCCGGTGGCCTCAACCGCCTCGCCGAAGCCGACCGCGCCTGGCTGCCGCAGAAAAAAGACGGCTCTGGCGTCAATGTTTTTCCCATCTTCCTCGCCGCTGACAACGCGAAGAACTTCGAACTCGCCGGCCTCCAACACGTCATGGAAGCCACGCTCAAGGCCGACCAAGCCCTCGTCACCACCGGCCTCGACCACCGCTTGGTGCTGCACCGGCTGATCGTGGAAATCGCCTCTGCCAGAAAAACTCCGGCGAGAAGACGATGAGCGCGATAGAACTTCACGATTGACACCCTCATTAAAAACTGTTCAAAAGAACTCTTGATCACTACCCTTCCAACCTTTGTTGATTTCTTCGCGGGCAGCGGTCTAGTCACCCAAGGCGCTCGACATGCTTGCGTCCCGGTTTGGTCCAATGACATCTGCCCGAAAAAGGCCGCCAGCTACACCGCCAACCACGGCGACGACCATTTTCACCTCGGTTCCATCGAGCAGGTTAGCGGAGCCAACATTCCCCATGGCGATATACTTTGGGCTAGCTTCCCCTGCCAAGATCTGTCTCTGGCAGGCAAAATGGGAGGTCTCAACGCAACTCGCAGCGGCCTTTTTTGGGAATGGCTACGAGTCCTTGACGAAATGCCGATTAAACCAGCTGTCATCGCCTTGGAAAACGTCGTTGGTCTCCTCTCCGCAGATGGGGGCAATGATTTTCGGCTCCTCCATCAAGCACTTCGCAACCGATCGTACAAGGTAGGCCCAATGCTTCTCGATGCTAGACTTTGGGTCCCGCAATCCCGCCCCCGGGTCTTTGTTGTCGCCGTGCGCGATCATATTGACACCTCCGCCCTAGAAGACCACGGACCAAACTGGCATTTTTCGAAAAACTAACTTCCATGCAAAAGCTGCCCGAAATGAACAGTCTTTCTAAACGCGACAAACTCATCCTCGCGGGTCTATTCCTTTCGAAATTCGATCAAGAAGGCTTACAGACTTTGGGATTCAACGGGTTTGTAGAGGCATTCAATGCTTTTGGTTTTGGTCTTGGAGGGCGTCCTACTTCAATAAAGAATTATCGTGATGAGTTTGACCCTTTCTTTCCTAATTCACGGAAGGGATGGCATAAGCGTCCATTGCGCGAACATTGCCGCGCAATTCTTGATCTCTTCGGTCCTCTTTCGCTTCATGCTTTCAGCGACCTTCTTGCTCCGTGGACCAACTCGTCGACAATCCCATTAGACTTGATAGAAGTTAAGGAAATCTGCGATATTGAACTCGGCGAAACGTCGTTCGCCAAACGCCTCATTACAGGAGTTGCCGCTGAGCGTTTTTTTCAAACCTCGTTCCCGAATTTGACTGAATTCCAAGCTCATACTCTCACCAATGTGTCTCAATATGGTTGTGGCTTCGACTTTCGAGCTGATCCAGTTGGAGGAACCAATTATTGCGCTATCGAAGTCAAAGGAATTTCCTCACTTAATGGCGGGATCATGCTGACAGCAAAGGAGCATCGCGTAGCAAAGCACCTCCGTGACAGATATTTTCTTTGTGTTGTCCGGAACTTTACAGAAAAACCCTATATCTCTATCTTCCAAGATCCAATCCACTGCGGCTTAGACTTATCCCGGAAAGAGCGTATTGAAACAGTTGTATCCTGGCATACTAAAATAGCTTCATAAACATATGATTACACTAAAAACACTCAGGGCATTTATCTCCGAAATGCCTGACGACACGAAAATGGGAATCGACGATGACCAAATGTGTCTTGTGTTTAGAGAGCCAAGTTCCTGTGGAGTGGAGTCAATACTAGAATCTGGGAGGCTAGATGCTCACGGGGCATATCCGGGGGAATCGGGAGATTTGGATCAAGACGAAATTTGACTTCCTCGCTGTTAAACCACTCGAAACTTCGCGTGACAAAACATAAACTATTGATCTTACATTGGCTGCTTTAAATTTATCGCCTTTCTTAAAAATGCATAATCTGAAAACCAGTGGCTCGGTTCCATCGATTGCCTGGGAGCTATTCGGATCAATTTTGACCGGGAAAAAGGGCACAGCAGGCTACGGCACTGACTTGGATGGAATCGAAATCAAGTCCGCGATCGCTGGCAGTTCTTTTGAATACCAATATCATCTCCACACTGGACTATCTAAGCTCAAGGAAGACCAAACCGTTGATCACTTCTTCTGCTCCTACACTCCGGACTACCAATCATTTCAAGTCTACTTCCTCAGTGGAAAAGCGCTTGCCTCTAAGTATTTCACGAAGTGGATTCCACTCTATCAAAAGAACTACGGCAAAGAAGGAGAGGTAGAAGTGATCGCATCAAATAAGCGTAGGCAGCGCTTCCGAAAATCGGTTTCAAACGGCTTTGTCACCAAAAGCGGCAAACTCGTCATGGAAGTCAAAAATGGAAAATTGAACTTCCCAAAGTGATATGCAACCTCCAGGTGATCGCAAAAATCAGCGCAAAAACACCCGCGATGGATTTCAAAAAAACGAGAGTTCTTTACCGCTTGCGGGTTTGAGCCACATGCCTTTGATCAATTTCCTCGCTGCCGGCATCAATCGTCTCATTGCGAAGATCGCCTCTGCGAGAACCGTTACTGCCAACTGCCAATGAAATTTTTCACTTACGCCATCCTCATCGGCCTCCTCGCCGGACTGCTCGGAGCGCTTTGCGGCGTGGGTGGGGGACTTGTGATGGTGCCGGCCTTCGTCGGATTGTTAGGAACCGAGCATAAACAAGCCGTCGCCACCTCGATGGCGGTGATCATCGTCACCGCGCTCGCCGCCACGGCGAACAACGCCCGCATCGCCAACCTCATCGACTGGAAAATCGTGCTCGCCGTGGGCCTCGCCTCCGCTGTCGCCGCCTGGTTCGGCAGCGACTTGATGCGCTCGCTGAGCAATCACACGCTCACCCGGATCTTCGGCTGCGTGCTGGTGATCTTCGGCGTGCGGATGCTGTGGAAAGGGTGATGTCAACGCTCGCCTTCAAGCGCCATTCGTCTGCGCTCTTCGGATTCTCTCTGAGCTCGTTGCTGGGCATTTGCGGCCCGCAGCATCGCCAAGTCGCGGGCCCAGAGATTGATCAAATGCTGGCGGACTAACCAGATGCCGGTTCCTAACATCATTAAAAGAACCAACCAAGTTGCCCACGCGATACTCATCGGTAGCCAGCCATTCACAAAGCTTTGTACCCAGCCGAGCATGACCACCAAGGATTCTAATGCGATCACCAGTCCCCATGTGAAATAGGAATCGCCCTCGCCTCGGACGAAGCGCACGAGAAGGTAGAACAAGATGGGGATATTCAAGAATGCCCATGCGCTGAAAAGGAGAAGTGGACCTGCCCAGAGCCACAAAATCGAATTGACCCGCCAGGTCCCCGCATCCGCCATACTTCCCGCGACGATTCCGGCCCCACCGATGCAGCAGCCCAGCCAGATGGCGACGATGAACAAGACCAAGCGTCCGAAGACTCCGCCGATCGCCGCAGCAAAAATGTCTTCCACGTCTAAATTCATCGGGACGTTTGTGCCATTCACCCCGCTGGCTCACCAGAGAATTCGCATCTTGCGATGGATCACTTCAGGCTGCTTCCATCCATCGTCACTTCCAGCCAAGCGATCAAATCTGCTAGAGGCTGCCGCCGTTTGAGATCTTCGGCATGTCGAGTTGCATGATTTTTGAAAGAACGATCTTCCAAGCAGCGCTTTACTAAAGCAGAGAAACGCTTCTCCGTGAGTTGCTGCGCACCGATACTCAGCCCCACACCGAGTCTTGCCACACGATCGGCATTGTCGGGTTGATCCAATGACATGTGCACGACCAGCTGCGGGATTCCCGCCGCAAAACACTGGGACAGTGTGCCAATCCCGCCGTGATGCACCATCATGGCTGCTTGCGGAAGCAGTAGGCTGAAAGGCGCGTAGGCTGTCACGAAAATCGAGTTAGGAAGGTTGCTCGGTACTTGCTCGGGCTTGGTGGTTAGGAAAACTGCTCGATGCCCCAGCTTCGCCATGACCCGTGCCGCGATTTTGAAAAACTCTGTGGCGTGGTATTGACCCGTGCCAGCAGTGAAGAGAATCGGTGGTGTGCCCTGAGCTAAAAAATTTTCGAGATTCTGCTCCATGCCATGGTGGTGTGCCATGTCCTCGAGTGGAAAGTCCCACTGGAATGTGTTATCGGGCTGATCCCTTATAATGCTTGCATACCAGCTTGGAAATAAAGCCAACACACCATCCGGTGAGTGATGCCATTCCTTCCACAATCGAGCGGGTGGCTTCACTCCATGGGCCACACACGCCTCGATCACCGATGGCAGCGCGAAGCGGTCGTAAGGGCTCGGCAGGGAAAGAATGAATTTTCGTATCGGCAGCGGCAGCTTCCGCAGGTAGCGAAGCCAGAGTAGTGTTAGAGGAATATCATCCGCACTCATCATCGCAGCCGGATGAAGATGCACGGAAATCAGGGGAATTCCATGTTTCTCTCGGGCGATTCGAGCGCCGAAGGAGATCATCGGCGCGAGCATTAGATCCGGCCTTCCCATTTCGCGAATAACCCGATCAATCGCTGCCACACAAGGAGCTACTGCACGGCCCGCGTAATCAAATGCCACTTGGGTCGAAGTGCTGGGATTCCATAAACCGGAGTCACCTAACATCTGAGGTAGCTCATCGGTCTCGGGTGAAAAAAAACCAATGCCCGCACCCGTCGCGGTCTTCTCATACACCGAGGATGAGATCATCGTCACTCGATGCCCGCGCTCGAGCAACTGCCGACCCAGCCAAACGAATGGATAGATGCTGCCGGAAGTGCCAAAGGGCAGAAGGAGTATGTGACTCATGAATTCTAATTTTTCAGCGGCGTTCACTCACCGCCAGCAGCCGTTGGCCAGCAGCGCGGAGAGTTTCTTCGTTCTTGGCGAAGTGGAACCGAATCAAATGATTGATAGCTCCGTATTGGTTCGCCAGTTGGGTCGTCCCCCGGATCACAGATTCGGTAAAAGCGGCAAGACGAATGGCAGTGGCGGGCATATTGAAAAAGCTTTCAGGATGTATGGAACTGCCTTGCACCGCAGAGAATCGGTGAAAAAGCGCGTCGGGGTGTTTTGGTCAATACGTGCGAGGAAATCCGCGACCGCTCATCTCCCCTCTGGAGGTCGCCCGATGGTATCTTCAAGCTCCTTCACTCGGGCGATCAATTTCGGCAAACGCCGGACGAGCGCTTGCGTTTTAAGCTCGTCACGGAGCGCTTGGGCGGGATTTCCGCCATAGACGAGATCGCCGGGAATACTGCAAGACACTCCAGTTCGAGCGCTGAGAATCGCCTTGGAGCCGACGGTCACGTGACCTGCGATCCCAACTTGCCCGGCCACCGTGACGTAGTCGCAGAGGCGAGCGCTTCCAGAAATACCGGTGAGCGAAATGATAATGCAGTGTTTCCCGATCACACAATTGTGACCAATTTGCACGAGATTATCGATTTTCGTACCTTCCCCGATGAGTGTCTTACCGAAGCGCGCGCGATCGATAGTCGTGTTAGCTCCGACTTCCACATCATCTGCAATTTCTACCGTTCCCACTTGGTCGATCTTGACGTGACGACCTTTCGAAAACTCGTAACCGTAACCGTCTGATCCGATCACGACACCCGATTGAAGAATGACGCGGTCACCGAGGACACAGCGCTCGGAAACCGTAACGTTTGCCTTGATGCAGCAGTCCTTGCCGATGACAACATCTTCGGAAATGACGGAATTTGGGCCGATGTCCGAGCCGTCGCCGACACTAGCACCTGCCATGACGACCGCTCCGGCATGAACTCTAACCCTTTCAGGATCCAGCACGGCGGAGGGATCCACAAAAGCCCGCGGATGGATACCGGGAACGAAGGCTCTCATCGCCACAGAGAAGTGGCGGACCACAACGGCAAAAGCGAGCGAGGGATTGTCCACCGCGATCAAGGCGGCATTTTCTGGCCCATCCGTCACGCCACGCGGCACCAATATGACCGCAGCCTTCGTGAGGAGGAACTGGCCGTGGTATTTTTCGTTTCCGAGAAAACTCACGTCATGAGGCCCGGCGGCATCAAGCGCGGCCATCCCTGTCAAAGACAAATCGAACCCGCCCCGGACGATGTCACCATCGACCCATCGGGCGAGTTCGGAAAGTGTGAGGGCGATGGCCAACAGCGAAGGGGGCAGAAAATCCTCGCAAAATTACTCCGTAGGAGCCGCTGGCACCGGAATCTCTGGCTTCGGCTCACCTTCAGCAGGAAGGGAATCCGCAGGAGCGTCCTTGTTGAGATCCTTCAGTAGACCGGCGGTGATGTCGGTGGCGTCCTTGGTATAGAGCAAGAATGGAACTTGCGAGGTGCTGAGACCGGACTTGTCAAAGACGTAGTCAAAATTGTCACCCTTGGCTTTTTCTTCGACCAATTTCCGGATTTCCTCGAGGATACCCTTCATGCGCTGGACCATTTTCTCGTTGAGAGCTTGGTTCCGGCGTTGAAGAAACTCGCGGCGTTCACGGTCAAGGGCGATGCCTTCTTGCTGCTGCATCTGCCACTCTTTGAAGAGCGTTTGTTTCTTCGAGTCGTTCAAAGATGGATCATCAAGCTGCTTGCGGAGTTTACCGAGATTTTCTTCAAGCTCTCGAATGCGTGTCAGGCGCTCGTTATTATCCTTCTGGATGCGGGCGCGCTCGACGTTGATCTGCTTTTGAGCCTCATTCGTGCGGTAGTATTGCTTGAAAAGCTCCTGCATATCGACGGTGGCGATGTTGAGCTTGCCATCTTGAGCGACGGCCATAGTGGCGAATGACGCCGCGAAGGCGAGGGTGAGGAAACGACGAATGAGGGTCATCTGATGATTAAGTTGAGGTTCCGGAAATAGGACGGAAGCCAGAGGATGAACAAATTTTCTAGTCCGTCAACGCTCATCGAAGCGTCAATTGATCGAGAGAATCAAGCCACAGCCGTGAAAAATCATCCAAGACGCTGGCTTGACGAGCGCGCCTGAGGGAGAGGAAACTCACCGCCATGGCATGGAGGATCGAAGAGGCGGTCGCCCACGGCGAAATTGACAACACCGTCGAAGGTCACACGACAGGGCGAATCTGGCTGGCCGGACGCGATGAGCCATTGATCCTCTCTCTCAACGGCGACTGCTGGCGAGACCTCGCGGGCACGCGACTGCAGTTTGAGAATCCCTCACCGAAAACCACTCCTGATGCCGAGGCGCTCGACATGGACCAAGCGGGAATCATCGGCGACATGACCGCATCGCGGAAAAACAAGGTGCCGACCGTCAGCGAAGAGGAATTCCACGAACTCTATCAAAATCACGAGGATATTCCTCACGAGTGGCGAAACACACTCTATTTGGAATGGTTCAGCGAGATCAACGGCCGGGTGGTCATCGAGACTGCTGCCTATCAATTGACGATTTCGCCTCATGAGTGGAAAATGGATGAAGACGAAGAAGACGCGCAAAAACTGGCGAATCTGAACTCCATGCGAGACTTCATGGCCCAAGTGATCCGCCGCAGAAATCCCGAGGGCCCCGAGCCAGACCTCTCCAACGAACTCGACGAATTCGCTTGGGAAGAGCGCCTGAAGGAATCCGACCGCCTGACCGACGCCTATCAAGAAGTGTTGGAAAAATACATGGAGGATGTGGACAGCGAGCAGAAGGAAGCCTTCGTCATGGGCTGGGATGGTTTGCTCGATGCCCTTGCCGAGCGGGACGAGGCGGGTAATCTCGACGAGATGGATTTTCTTAATGAAGGCTCTGCTCGGATCGAAGATGGCTTCGTGCACTTCGATGAAGGTGATCCCGACGCCCATGAATTCGATGATGATGAAGACGACGACGATGCCTTTGGCGATGACGACGAGGAGGAGGAAGACCATCCGCTGCAAGCGAAAGCCCAAGAACTCGCGATGCGAGCGATGGATGTAATCGAGCGCGACGCAGGCCCCGGCACACCCTCCTATCTTTTGATCACCAATCTTCTCCAAGTGAGCGGCAAGCTCGCGGGCGTGCTCTATGGCCGCGCAAGCGGCTACCAGCCCGAAACCGGGTTCGTCCTCGCCGTATTAAAGCGCTGTCTCAACTGGCTCAACGAAGCCGTCGGAGCCTGCCAACAACTGACAGAACTCGAGCCCGATCCTGATCAAAAAGCAGCCCTCGAGCACATCCGTAGCTCGATGTTTGAAATCCGCGATAGCATTGTGGAAATGCGGCGGGAGCTGAAGTAACTAAATTCAACACATCACTCTTCATTCACCCCCATTCGCCCCAAAAATATGCGCCCACTCATCGCACTCATCGTCGGACTAGCCGTCGGCATCACCGGAGCAATCCTATTTGTCCAAAGCATGCCACCCAAGGAAGGCAGTGCGGAAGAACGGGTCGACAGGTTAGAAGCCGAACTGAAACGCGCGAACAATCGAGTCGCCGCTCTCGAAGGCTCCGATCCCAGCGGCCATAAACGACCGGGGCGCACCATCAAGGACAACGTACGCGGCATCGCCGAAAACATTCGCGATGGGAAACCGGTGACGCCCGACGACGTCTTCCGGGCGACTCAACCTTTGATCCGCGACCTTGCACCGCTCTTCGACCGCATCCGCGTCCGTGAGTTGCAACGCCAGAGCGATGCCAAGGCCGGAGAAATCGCTCGCAAATATGCGCTCAATCCCGCTCAACAAGAATCTCTCAAAAAGTGGCTGGATCAAAACGCCGCTGATGAAGCCAAGCGCTACACCGACCTCATTTCCCAAGACGGCACCCGCTTGGAAGATCTCGCGAAAGCCTCGAATGACGTCCGCGTGGATGATAGACTGGACCAATACATGGAAAGAACGCTGCAAGGGGAAAAACTCGCCGCCTTCCGATCCACCCGGATGCTTGAAAAGGTCGAGAACGTCCAAAAGGAAGCTGATATGAAAGTCACTCGCTTGGACGACATCGTCGGACTCGACGACACCCAGCGCGGACAAGTCTTCGGCGTGATGGCCCGCGGAGCTCGTGACTTCGATCCTGCCATGCAGTTCGAGGGATTGGGCACAGACACCGCCGCTTTAGATTCCGGTAAATCCAAGCAAGACGCTATTCTAGCAGTTCTCACCCCCGAGCAACGCCTGTCTTACGAGGAAGATCGAGTGCAGAAACGCATCACAGCCCAAAAAGACATGGAAGCCATCGGCCTAACATTACCCGCCGACTTCGACTCCTCAGATCTACTCGACCCATAATCAAGATATGCTTCCCTTCCCCGCCATCGACATCCGTTCTCTGCGGGTGGACTACGGAAACTTCGTTGCGGTCGATGATCTCACGCTCACGGTTCCACCAGGCGAGGTGTTCGGCCTCGTCGGGCCTAACGGCGCAGGAAAAACCAGCACTTTCCGCGTCCTCACCACGCTGATGGAACCCACCTATGGCGAGGTAATTCTCAGTGGCGTCGATGTGCTGGAAGACATCGAGACCGCAAGGCGCATCATCGGTTACATGCCGGACCTTGCTCCGGTGCCGTCGGATTTAAAGGTTTGGGAATTCCTCGAGTTCCACGCCGCAGCTTATGGCTTGGGAAATCGCACCCAGCGCCGTGATCGGGCAGCCGAGTGCCTCGAAGAAGTCGCCCTAACCGCCCAGCGAAATAGCTGGTGCAAGGAACTCTCCCGTGGGCAGACCCAGCGTGTCGTGCTGGCGAAGACCCTCCTGCATCGTCCGAGCATCCTCATTCTCGACGAGCCAGCCAGCGGCCTAGACCCCCTCGCCCGTCGCGACATGCGGCAGGCACTTCGCAAACTGGCAGACACCGGAGCCACGGTTTTTGTGAGTTCCCACATTCTCAGCGAACTCGCCGAGATGTGTTCTTCACTCTGCGTCATGAACCGCGGAAAATTGCTCGCTTCCGGAACTGTCGAGCAAGTCCGTGAACAACTCGGCAGAAACGAACGAACTCTAACTATCAGCGTGCTAGGCCGCCAACAGGATGCCGCCACTTGGCTGGAATCCCAAGCATCCGTCCACGATTTGCGGATCGACGACCAACAAGTCATCTTTGGCTTTAAGGGCACCGACGACGGCCAGGCCGACCTCATGGAAGGTCTAATCCGACTCGGCATCCGCATCCGAGCTTTCGAGGAAAAGCGTTCGTCGTTTGAAGACATTCTTGTGGAAGTCGCAGAAAGCAACCGTTTATCATGAGCCGTCCACAAGAGTCCACCAAGCATGCTGTATGGAAAATCGGGGTAAATCCCATTTTCAGACGTTACTGCCAATCGCGCCTTCGTCCCCGCGGCTTAGGAATCAGCTTGCTCATCTCCGTGCTCATCGCGGGATTCCTCTATTTCCTCTCACGCGAGATCGGGATGGCCCGCACGAACCTCAGCCCATCGGATGCGGAACGGACAACGATCATTCCGCTGTTGGTTTTCCAGTCCCTCATCCTGTTCGTGTTAGGCACCGCACAGGTATCCGGTGGAATGACGGCAGAAGCCGACGAAGGTGTGATCGACTATCAGCGACTCATCCCCATGAGTCCACTTTCAAAAGCCTTGGGCTACCTCTTCGGCCTGCCGGTGCGGGAATATCTGATGTTTCTAGTAACGACGCCCTTCACGCTATGGGCTCTCTGGATGGGTGAGGTCGAATTGAAGACTTGGGTGCCGCTTTATGTCGTCTTTATCACCTCCGCACTCACCTATCACCTCACGGGGCTTGTGACTGGCACGGTGGTGAAGAATCGGCGTTGGGCGTTTCTTATTTCAATAGGACTGGTGTTTTGTCTCTACACCGTCGTCCCGCAAATGGCTCGCTTCGGTTTGGTGTTTTTTAAATACCTGACGATTACCCCCGTGTTTCAAGAGAGTCTTCCGGGCCTCCTGCCAAGGACGGCAGGAGCCCTCGTCGCCACCGGGCAGCGACTTGCGCCGGAGGCGAAGTTCTTCAATCTCGGCTTCCCAGAAGCAGTGTTCACGGTGTTCTGCCAAGGCGGGCTGATCCTCACCTTCATCGTGATGCTATGCCGCAGGTGGAGGAAGACCGAGTCCCTTCTCCTCGGAAAAATCTGGGCTACCGGCTTCTTTGTGTGGGTCCAGATTCTATTGTTAGGAAACGCGCTGCCCTTGATTGAACCGGGTAACCTTTTCCCATCACGGGAAATTTCTCGGCGAGTCCTCGATTGGAGTGGTTGGGCACCCAAGGCCTGGGAAGCGGTCGCCATGTCGGGTGTCTATGGGCTGGTCACCTTGTTGCTCCTCTTCGCCATGACTAACATCATCACCCCCAATTCAGATATCCAGATTCGAGGTTGGAGGCGCGTGCGCAAGGAAGGCGGCACCTCGCTACCGCTGCTTGCCGATTGCTCAACGGCATTCACATGGGTCGTCATCATGGCAGTCGCAGGAGCCTGCGGTTGGTATATCTTCACTCAGTCATTGATAGAGTCCCGCTGGTTTCCTGGCCACCAAGTTTCTCTTCAGGTGTTAGCCATTTTTATACTCACCATGCTTTCTGCGGGCTTGGGATTCCACGCTCTGCTCGAAGCGAAGGGCGGGAGGACCGTCGGCTTGGCGGTCATCTTCGTCGGAATCGTCCCGCTGATGGTTGGAGCCGTTCTCAGCGCCTCAAGAAGTGAGAGTCTTACCCCTGTGGCCGCATGGCTGTTCGGGATGTCTCCAGCGAGTGCGCCGATTTTCGCCTCGGCTACGCTGCTGTCGATCAACGAACTCCCCATCAATCTAGCAAGAGCAGTGCCACGCGCCTTCTATTTCTGGCAGGCCGTCTCCGTATTGATGACCGGGTGGTTGATCGCTCGCCTTCGCACCACGCGCAAGCAGATCGCCAAGAACGCGATTATCCGTAAAAGTTAAGGATTGTCAGAGAGATCTCGAAGCGTCATTTTCTCGGCGTGGTTCGGTATCGTCCAAATGTCGCCGCGTTGATCGTCAACTCAGTGGGTAGCCTGCTGATTTGTGAACGATGGATGATGCCAGGCGCGTGGCAGTTTCCGCAGGGTGGGGTGGATGTTAGCGAGACGCTTGAGCAAGCACTCTTCCGCGAAGTGAGGGAAGAAGTGGGACTGGGTCCAAAGGACTACGACGTGATCGAACGCCGCGATGGCTACCGCTACCTCTACCCTCTACACTCCCGAGGGAAGAAGCTCCGCAAGCATGGTAGCCATGGGCAGGAACAAACTTATTTTCTCTGTCATCTGAAGCCCGACGCGCAGCAAGTGAATGTGAAGCAAAAGCAGCGTGAATTCCGAGCGTATCGCTGGATCTTACCCATCGAGTTCGATCTCGACTGGCTACCGCCCTTCAAGCGCGACGTCTATCGGGAAGTGATGGCGGACTTTTTTAAAGTGGAGCTCTGAGTCGATCAGGCTCGTAACAAATTCCATGCGGTGACAAGCGCCTTGAGGCCGGCCATTTCGATTGAGGGATCCACCCCGGCCCCCCAGAGCAGGCGACCGTCGTCGTGTTGCAATTGCACGTAGGATGCCGCGCTGGCATCGGAGCCACCGCGGACTGCATGGGAGCGGTAGTCGGTGACTTTGAAATCCTTGAGCCCAGCGCCTTCGAGGGCGTGGACGAAGGCGTTGATCGGTCCGTTGCCGAAGCCTTCGATGGCTTGTTTCTCACCGTTGATGAGGATGCTGGCTTGGCACTGCACTTGCCCACGCTCGCCGACTTGGTGGATGAGTTCGTAGTCCACGAGGTCTAACAAATTGGCAATATTGACGAACTCCGCGAAAAACGCTTCGCGAATTTCGTCGGTCGAAAGCTCGCGACCGTGTTCATCGGCGAGATCATAGATGCGTTTTCCAACTTGAGGGTGCATCGACTTGGGCAAATCAAAACCATGCTCGCGATCGAGCACGTAAGCGACGCCGCCTTTTCCGGACTGAGAATTGATGCGAATGATCGCTTCATAGGACCGCCCGATGTCCTGTGGATCGATGGTGAGGTAAGGGACTCCCCACAGCGTTTCTGGATACGACTCGGTTTCCTTGGCACGGCGGTCGAGGCCTTTTTTGATGGCATCTTGATGAGAGCCGGAGAAGGCGGTGAAGACGAGTTCGCCGGCATAGGGCTGTCGCTCGGGCACGCTGAGACGCGTCACCCGTTCGTAAACCGTGCGGATCGATTGGAGGTCGGAAAAATCCAAGCCGGTGGCGATGCCGTGGCTGTTTAAGTTCAGAGCGACCGTGACGATGTCGAGGTTTCCAGTGCGTTCGCCGTTGCCGAATAACGTGCCTTCCACGCGGTCTGCTCCCGCCATCAAGCCTAGCTCAGTGGCGGCGACGCCGGTGCCGCGGTCATTATGGGTGTGCAGCGAGACGATGACTGAGTCGCGCTTGTCGACATTCCGGCACATCCACTCGATCATGTCGGCGTGGATGTTAGGCGTGGTCCACTGGACGGTGTCCGGCAGGTTGAGAATCAATTTTTTCTGCGGCGTCGGCTGCCAGACGTCGATCACGCCATTGCAACACTCGAGGGCGAAATCTAACTCCGTATCGGAAAATGATTCGGGCGAGTATTGTAACACCACCTCGGTGCGGGGAATCGTCGGCACGAGTTCTTTCACTAACTCGGCACCGTCGATGGCAATTTGCTTGATCGACTCGCGCGTCGCATCGCCGAATGTCACCCGCCGTTGAAGCGGCGAGGTGGAGTTATAAATATGGACGATGGCCCGCTTCGCGCCGTCAATCGCCTCGAAAGTCCGACGAATGAGCGGTTCACGAGTCTGCACGAGCACCTGAATCGTCACATCCTCCGGGATTCGATTTTCATCGATTAGGCGGCGAAGGAAATTGAACTCCGTATCCGCGGCGGAGGGAAAGCCGACTTCGATTTGCTTGAATCCGACACGCACTAGCAGGTCGAAGAACTCAAGTTTTTCTTCGATCGACATCGGTTGAGGGAGCGCTTGGTTACCATCGCGCAGATCGACCGAACACCACTCGGGCGCATGAGTCAGTGTCTGGTCCGGCCAGGTGCGATCGGGCAGAGAGACTGCCGGAAACGGTCGATATTTCGAGAGGGACGTCGGATGCATTTGAGGGATGAAAAATTTTCTATCGGGTGATCCCGCGTTGGGAACTTTCGATGAATTCGATTAAATAATTCACGGCTTCGGTGTCGCCAGTGTGAGTCGCTTTGAGTGAACTGAGGGCAATGGCGAGATTACCGTCTTTCTTTAGGAAGAGCTTCTTATAGGCAGTCTTGAGCTCCTTGATGGCTTCCTCGTCGAAGCCACGGCGCTGTAGACCGATGGCATTAATCCCACGCGTGATGGACGGATTGCCCTCGACGATCATGAATGGCGGCACGTCCTGAACGACTCTCGACAACCCGCCGACGAGCGCGTGCTTGCCGACTCGGCAGAATTGATGAATCGCCGCCGCCCCGGAAATGATGGCGTAGTCACCGACCTCGATGTGGCCGGCGAGTGCGACGGAGTTCGAGAGGATGACATGACTCCCAATCTGACAATCGTGAGCGACGTGGGAGTAGCAGAGAAATAAATTGTGCGAACCGATCCGGGTGACGGAATCTGCGTGGGTGCTGCGGTGAACGGTGCTGTTTTCCCGGAAAACGTTGTGATCGCCGACTTCCAAATAGGTGGGATCTCCCGTGTACTTGAGATCTTGGGTCTTGCCTCCTACTGCGGCGAAGGAGAAAAACTCGTTGCTGCGCCCAAATTTCGAATGACCTTCCAGCACCACATGCGAGTGGAGGACGCATTCATCGCCGAGCTCGACATTCGCGCCGATGACACAAAACGGACCGACGCGGACATTGCGTCCCAGCGTCGCGAGGGGTGAAACAATGGCAGTGGGGTGGATCACTCGAGAAATGTCTGCGGATCAAAGCCGACATGACCAGCCTATTTTTCGGATCATGCGGCATTGGCGTGCAGAAGTTCACCCGTAAACAGATGGAAAATACCGCATCACCGTGGGGGAACCGATGATGCGGTGATCTATCACTTTCAGGGGGAGAAAATGCAATGTGCCGCCGTGAGAATCCTTACTTCTTCTTTTTCGCTTCCAAGCCCTCTTTGACCTTGGACTCGATCTCGGCATACATCACGGAGTCGCCTTTGAGAAGTTCCTTCGCCGCGTCCCGGCCTTGGGCGAGCTGGGTACCATTGTAACTAAACCATGAGCCACGTTTCTGGACGATTTCCATTTCCAAGGCGAGATCGAGTAGGGAACCCGTCGAAGAAATCCCCTCGTTATACATGATGTCGAACTCCGCTTCCGTAAACGGGGCTGCCACCTTGTTTTTGACGATTTTCACCTTGGTTCGGTTACCGGTGACGGTGCCGTCGGTGGATTTGATCGCCCCAATCCGGCGAATATCCACGCGGACGGATGAGAAGAACTTGAGGGCACGACCGCCGGGAGTGGTTTCGGGGTTTCCGAACATCACGCCGATTTTCTCGCGGATCTGGTTGGTGAAAATGCAGACCGTCTGCGCCTTGGAGATCAGAGCCGTGAGCTTGCGCATCGCGGCACTCATCAGACGGGCTTGCGCGCCCACGGTGGAGTCGCCGATTTCGCCATCGAGTTCCTGCTTCGTGACCAGCGCGGCCACGGAGTCCAGCACGATCACAGCGATGGCATTGGAACGAACGAGGGCTTCACAGATTTGGAGGGCCTCCTCCCCCGATGAGGGCTGTGAAACGAGAAGGTCGTCGAGGTTCACGCCGAGCTTGCGGGCATATTGGGGATCGAGCGCGTGTTCCACGTCGATGAAAGCGGCCAAACCACCACGTTTTTGGGCTTGGGCGATGACTGTGAGCGTGAGCGTGGTCTTGCCGGACGATTCCGGGCCGAACACCTCGACGATCCGGCCACAGGGGAAGCCGCCGACGCCTAAGGCGCGGTCGATGAGAAGATTTCCCGTAGGAATCACGTCGACATCGACACAGCGATCGTCGCCCAAGCGCATGATCGCAGATTCACCAAACTCTTTCTGGATGTGTGAGATCGCAAGATCCAGATTACGTTTGCGGGCTTCGTTGAGCTTTTCGGTGGCGGATTCTTCGGATGTTTGTTTGGCGGCCATGGGAGTATTTCGTGTTGGAAGATGTCTGACCGAGCCAAGGCCACTTGGCAAGAAAAAGATGTTCGCTCGAACAAAAAAGTGCCATTGCCTAATCCTCCGAGACGCGGCGGCGTAGTTTTAGGTCACGTCGCATGGTCTCGGGCAATTTCCCGAAAGCCTCTGCGTCATCGCGCGAATGCTGAAAAGCCCCTCCGTGTGCCTGAGAATCATCGAATATCAACGGCCAAGCGGGCCTTGCCTTCAGGATCCTTGGCCGTGTCTGCGGTCCAGTTGAGCGAGAAGCCCTCAGAAAGCGATTGGTTAGACGCATTTGAAACCATCATCGAAGAATTCGGCGAGGCGGTGAGCTGAATTTTCCGATCGTTAAAAGCGCTAAATTCAATCGCCGCTGCCGTGATGCCTGGCCCACTGACGTCTTTGGATGCGCCTTCTACAGCCTTATTCGCATGAATTCTTGCCTTTTTGCCGTCCGTCCAAATGAGCAGCAGTTTATCCCCTTTAATCTTATCTTCCGATTCCTTGATATCCTTTTTGGTCGCGTCTGCTTTTGCGGCGGGCTTGGTGTTAGGAATTTTCACCTCAACGGAAAATTGCGTCGGATTCTTGAGAGCTGCGGCATTCAGCAAGCGCCCACCCAGCATGAGCGTGCCACGTTCTTCGCTGACCGTGGCCTCGAATTCGATATCCCCGGTCACCTTTCCCTTAAAAACCACGTTTTTGGGCTTATCGGTCGCCGCTTGAGCGCTTTCAAGCGATTCCGCTTTGATCTCCCGAACGATTTTTTTTCCGTCTGGCATCGTTTCCGTTACGTTAAAATTCACATTGAGCGTTAGATTAAGATTAGCCGCCTCTCCCTTATCATCGAGCACCTTGATCGTCGTCTTGGCATCGGATGTGACCCCAAACTGGAAAGTCTTGCCCCGCGCGACGACGAAGTAGCCGAGATGATCCGTCTCGCTCAAGGTCGGAAGCTGAGCCGAAAGCGGCAGCAACCCTGCCAAACTAATCATCCCTAGCGCGAAAGCGCCTGCCTTGAAATTTTTTATTTTCATGGATCAAAGCAAGCCCAAAGCCCCTCACCCCGCCAGCGAAAAAGTTGCTCCACTCCCCCTCTCACAGAAATGTCACCAAGCCTTCGACCGTCTCTTGATCCAGCCTCCTCACCAGCGCAATGGTCAGCGAGAGCATGTGCAAATAGTCATTCAAATCGATGATCGCATTGTGCGAATGAATGTAGCGTGCTGGCACTCCTAACACGATGGTCGGAACCCCCTCATTCGCGACGTGGAACGAACCCGCATCCGTCCCACCACTCCGCCGCACCGTCACTTGATGGGGAATCCCCTCCGCCCTCGCGGTCTCGATCGCCAAGCGTGCCAAGCGCGGATTCGTAATCGCTGTGGGATCAAACAATCGGAGCTGCACCCCACCGCCCAACCGCCCTTGGCAGTCCGACCGCGAGAACCCCGGCGCATCATCCGCCGGCGGACCTTCCAGCACGATTGCCACATCCGGCTTCGCGAAATTCGCCGCCGTCTTCGCCCCCCGCAGCCCGACTTCCTCCTGCACCGTGCCGCAGAGAATCAAGCGATTCGGATGCGCCGACTGGGATAGAATCTGCCCCGCCTGAATCGTCCCCGCCACGCCCACCCGGTTGTCGAATGCTTTGGCCATGAAATAATCCTCCCGGCCTAACGCGGTAAATGCCGCCACCGGCGCAATCGGATCTCCCAGCGAAATCCCGAAATTCTCCACCACGTCCCGTCGCGATTCCGCGCCCACGTCGATGAACATCTGATCGATCGTCATCACCTGACGCCGCTGCGCTTCTGGTAGAAAATGCGGTGGCCGCGAGGCGATCACCCCCAGCACCTTCTCCCCGCCACGCGTCAGGATCTCCACCCGCTGAGAGAGCAAGTTATGCTCCCACCAGCCACCGATTGCTAGGAACTGGATGAACCCATCCATCGTGATATTCTGCACCATGAATCCCACCTCATCCATGTGCCCCGTCACCATCACCCGTGGCCCCTCGTCCCCGGTCTCACAGAAAACCGAGCCATTTCGATCGGCCGAGAGTTCACCACACTCCTCCAGTTCATCCACAAAAATCGCCCTCACTTCATCCTCATGCCCGGATACCGAGTGAGCCTCCGTCAATTCCCGCAACAATGAAACCGCCTTCGTCTGCATGGCCGAAATCGTGCGCAAGCTACGAACCAGTTCCAAGCATCATCTTCAAAAGTCACGCCGCTCCCCTCAAGGCGCAAGCACCGCGTGAAATCGGGTAGAAATCCCCTTCCCCGCGACAATTTCCGCCAAGCGCTCCGGATGACGACCATGAGCGATGTGGGTCTCGATCCCAGCCTCCACCGCGAATTTCACCGCAGAGAGCTTGGAAGCCATCCCGCCCATCGAGAAGCGCCCCTTATCTTCACGGACGTGACGGAAAACATGAGCGATCTCGCTCACCTCAGGGATCAGTTCATTCGTCTCGGGATCCAGCAAGCCATCCACACTCGTTAGTAAAATCACCCGCGAGGCACCTGCCAACTTCGCCACCCGCACCGAGAGCATATCATTGTCGCCGAATTTCAACTCCTCCACGGCCACCGAGTCATTTTCATTAATGATCGGCAAGATTCGAGGCTCCGCAAGCAAGCGGCGGAAAGTATCACTCACATAGCCAGCCCGCTCCGGAGTCCCCAAGTCACCCGCAGTCAACAAGACTTGCGCGATGGTGATGTCGAAGTTAGAAAATAAACTACTGTAAGTCTGCATCAGCCGCGCTTGGCCGATCGCCGCGCAAGCCTGCCGCGTCGCCGTGTCCTTCGGATACTCCGTCAACCCCAACGCCGAAACCCCAGATCCCACCGCCCCTGAGGACACGAACAAACACCGGTGCCCGGCATCGATCAGCCCAGCGATCGCCGACACGAGATGCACCAGCGCCGCCTTGTCCAGCGTGCCATCGGCAGATTTCGTGAGCACGCCGGTGCCGGCCTTGATAAGAGTAAGTTCAGGAATCATAGGGAAATATCGCCCTGCGGCGAAAAGGGGAATAGCGAAAAACCGATCTCACACCATCCCAAACTGTCGACGGCCAAGTTTTCGCCCGGCAGATTTTTCCAAACGGATGAAATCGTTCAAAACCAGTATTTAAAGACAAATTACTGAACATTTTATGCCCAATTTAGCACACCGAGGCATGGCCAGTTCCCGCTTCCGCATCACCGCCTTGTCTGAGCAGCACGTCCTCGACAACGTCCAACTCCACCTCCTCCATCCCGCACAACGCCTTAAAGAAGACCAGCGCGTTGAGACCCTGCTTCTGGGTCGCGAAGGAAACCTTCCGCTCCGCCACCTTCCAGCTCAGGAAATCCCGCGCCTTGTCCGGTCTCATCACCGCCCGGTCCACCGCTCACAAGCCTCTCGTCCGTGCGCTAGACCACTTCCGGCGACAAATTTTTCCAGCCAGTCCGGGAGCATTGCAAACCCCTCAAGCTCTTTGAGGCGCATGTCCGAGGACGCTTCGAGATCCTTGGACCACGGATACAATCCGGGGGAATTCTTGGTGATTATGTGTTCGTTTGACCTCTCTCTTCATTGAGTGTTCAAAGAAACTTTCTCCTTAAAAATCGCCGATATTACCGATCTGTAGATGTTACGGAGACCCAGATCAACGCTACTGAGATACCCCGGCATCTCCGCACAATCAGCAAATCCCAATAAAAATCCATTCTGTAACCGTTCATCCAAACAGGATTAAATAGTTTGACAATCAGCGCCTTCTGGATTCAATCTAGCAAAGTTTGCTCCTGCTGGAAAATAACTTCCCAATATGCCGACGGGCGAATAAAGACTGTTAGCCATGAAACCAATAGAAGACATGGAAGTTCACGAACTTATGGCGTTGGACAAGGCGCGCTTGGAGGTCTGTGATCTGGAGACTTACGTCGCGCGGCTGGCTGAGATCAATCGCAAAGATATCGGGCAAATCATTGAAGACGAATCCTTAGGACATCAGGAATATATAGGATTCATTTACGTTTTGTCGAATCCTTCAATGCCGGGACTTCTAAAAATAGGTGTCACAGAAGGAAGAGTAGAAAATAGAATAAAGGAATTAAGTCGCCCGACTGGTGTTCCAACTCCCTTTAGAGGTGAGTTTCATCTGCCTGTGTACGAGATCCCACGCGATGCCGAGCGACGTGTGCACAAGCATCTTGATCCATGGCGAGATAGTAATCACCGAGAGTTTTTCAGAATTGATCCAGAAGTAGCACGGATCCTAATCAAGGAAGCACTGGCAGGTCCGCAACCACGGTAACGGGTGTAACGAAGAATCAACAAAATGAAACAGCCGATTCCTTCAGACAAGCACTACGAGACTGCCTTGGATGAGATCCTCCACAAGCAGCTTGATAAGGCGATGTTCGCGCGGGCAATTCAAGATGCCCCAGGTAAAGAAGAAGAGACGAAAGCCTTATACATTCGATACCGAAGCAAACAGCTCGCTGAGATCGAGCAACGAGAACAAGAAATGGCGAAGAGGGAGCTAGAGGAACAAGCAGAACGTGAATCTCGTGCAAGGCTTGGGCGGGAAGAAGAGTTTTACAGACGGTATCCGGTGATGAAGAGAGTATCCAAAGAAATACGAGAGGATTGCTATAAGAGGCATTTGGCTGGCGAAGATATTTCCCCGCATGTCTTCCTATTTGACAGAAAGGATAAAGCGATCAGTTTCGTTTTGATTGGAATTCTGGTGCTTCTGGGAGCAATCGTGGTCTTCCTGAACTAATCCAAAGAGGCTAACAAGTCGTGACGCGCCAACCGGCCATAAGCTCCTCAATCACTTTCCAACCTCCTTCTCATTCGCGCCGGTGGGCGCACATTTAACGTTGTGCAAATAATGAAGACCCCAACTCTGATCGTTCTTGCCCTTGTCAGCCTCGTTGTTCTCGTCGGTTCATGCGGCAATCCATTGGACGTATTAGGACCGAGAGACAAACGGAAGATTGTTTCTGACCGATGGAACCAACTAGATATCACCTATTGGGTTTTCACTGTCAAAGAAGATCAAGAAGTCGAGAGGAGGTTCACTGTCAGTGATCCTAATATCATCGCCCGCTTGAAATCAGAACTGCATTTACAGAAGACTGAAGGCTTGAGTATTGGAACAGGTAAGCAGCTTGTCTTCAAGGGGACAGACGGCGACTTTTGGCACGGTAATTTTGTTTTCGAAGATACGCTTCACCTATCGCTTTCAGCAGATGCGTGGAGATCCTACAGATTCACACTGAAGGATAGTGCATTTTACCGGGACTTGAGAGAAGTCTGTGCTGCTAATGAGAGAAAGTTTCATCCCAAGGCGACCTCCAAGCACATCAAACTTCGAAACAATCTCCGATTTGATTACCCACAGCTTAAAGAATGAAGAAGCAGAACAATAAAGGCGCGGATGGGCAACCCCCACTAGCCCTTCTGTTTTCGATGTTTCACCTTCATTCAACCTCAACCCCGCGATCAACGCTTGCTCCCGCTAGTGGGGTTGCCATCGCTTTAACGACCAATAAATGAAGACCCCCGAATCCAATATCCGTGATGAGCACGACTTAAGCAGCGCACTACCTGCGCCGCTCGTGGCGCAAGCTCTGGAAAAAACTCAAATCGCAAAGTATCACACGAAGGGCGGGCACGGATTTTCAGCAGAAGACGCGAATAATTTTGCCGATACGATTCGGGGCAAGCGTGCGGAGGTTGTTGGAATTTCCAACGAACTGAATGGGGCTGACCGGATCGTCGATGGCTTACGGGTTCAATCTAAGTATTTTCAGAGTGCATCAGAGACCATTGGTGCCGCCTTTGACTCATCTTCGGGGACATATCGTTATTCTGGTCAAGTCCTTGAGGTTCCGAAGGATCAATATGAAGCTTGTGTAGGATTTATGCGAGATCGGATCGCCAGTGGCAAGGTGCCAGGAGTTTTGAGTCCTGACGACGCGGAGAAGATTATTCAGCAAGGGACTGTCACATACAAACAGGCGCGGAACATTGCCCGCGCAGGGAATGTTGATTCCCTGATTTTTGACGCGAAGACTCAAGCCGTGACATCGACTTACGTCTTTGCAGTGTCTTTCGCGGTCACGTTCGCACAACGCCGCTGGCGCGGAGAGAGCACGCGAGAAGCTACCAAGGCAGCCCTCGGCACAGCACTGTCGGCGGGAGGAACCACGCTTATCACAGGCATTGTGACCGCTCAGTTGCTTCGCACCAAGGCAGCAGCCATCGGAGTTGTCTCGGTCAGGTCTGGAGTGAAGGCTATCTCCGGCACATCGGTTGGCCGAGCGGCAGTTCATCGCATTGCTGCGGGATCGCTAAGGAAGGCGGTTTATGGTGCAGCCGCAGTCAATCACGTCTCGAAGCTTCTACGCAGTAACGCTGTGACCGCCACAGTTGCTGCTGTTGCTACAAGCACGCCTGATTTTTACAGGGCAGTTTTTGATCGATCAATTTCGTGGTGTCAGTTCACTAAGAATGTTTCTGTGAATGTTGCCGGTGTCGCTGCTGGAACAGCGGGTTGGCTGGGCGGTGCTGCTGCTGGAGCAGCGCTTGGGAGTGTGGTTCCTGTCCTTGGCACAGCGGCGGGTGGGGTCATAGGTGGGATTCTTGGTGCGCTCGGAGGCGGTATTGGTGGCTCCGCAGCAGCTCAAGCTGTCGCCGAC
>JANPAU010000326.1:0-4319 GCA_031430055.1 Akkermansiaceae bacterium
GTCATCACCGGGGCCGTGTTTCGCGATGGTTTGCTCCAGCACTTCGCGGGCCTTATCGTATTGGCGGCGGTTGAGAAATATCTGGACCAACGCATCGCCCGCTGTGTCACCGACGAGCTGGTTTTCTAGGATCGAGCGATAAAGCGCGATGAAATGAAACTCCGCAGGCAGCTTAAAACGACGGACGCCGTCGGAGGTTTTCGCGAGGCATTCGTCCTCGGCGAGCGTGTCTATTTCAAGAATCCCCTTCGCGTCATCCGGATTTTGCTGCTGCCACCAGCCATAGGACGAGAGGGTTTCCGTGCCAAATTGGGATTGGGAGAACCGCGCCCGCTCGGAAATCATCACCGCCGCCATGTCCGACTCCGTGCTCAAGCGGACTTGCTCTGCCAGCGCGAAACGCCAGCGTTGACCATCATTTTTCGAAGTCTCCCAAGTTGCGGGAACCTCGTGAACCACCGGCCCGTCGCCCTTCCACGGTGCGCCCTCAATACCGCCTTCCGGCCCCGGCTCGTTCCACTCGGGCAGCACCTCCAGCGGCGTGAGGGTTTGCAATTTCCATGCCTCGTTTTGGATGAAAACCGCCGCCATTTCTCGCCATGCCAAAATCCCCTCCGCCGCCGATCCCGGCTTGCTCACCGCCGCTTGCAGAAGCTGCAACGAGCGGATGTGATCTCGATACTCCGTGCTAAAAAACACTTCTGAAGACTCATTTTTAATAGAAGCGTTATTCTGAAATCGCCCGCCACCGCCACTTCGTTCAAACTCACCGGCCACGATCCTGCCAGAGTGCGGCGCACGCCGATAGACCTCCGCCGCCGAGGTGAGGCGCGACACATTTTCCGGCTGCGCGGAGATCGAACGCTCCACCAGTCCGTCGAACTCACTCCACGCGTCCAAGCGGCCAAGCGCCTCGGTCGCCCGCGCCAGATCTGAGCCGGAACCTTCATCCGAGATCGGCACCAGCTTTTCCTCGTAGAAATCCACCGCCTCCCGCCACATCCCGCGCTCCGTGAGCTTGTCCCGCTCCTTGCGGAGAGCGTCCGGGTCTTGCGCCATGGCCTTGAGAAATGACGAGAAGACAACCAAACAAATCAAAGCAAGAATTTTCATAACGATGACTATGACACCCGAATGCCGGTTTCCTTAGAAGAAATATTTCAATCCCTTGACCGGAAGGGGCCGCTGCCCACATTCGGTCATGTCAAAGACGATATTAATGATCGGAGGAAATTCGGGGATCGGACTGGCGACGGCCCGCTTGCTCAAGGATCAGGGGAATTCCCTCATCGCGGCTGCCCGCAGCCCCGGACCACTGGCGGAACTCGGTATCCCTGTGCAGCCCTTCGACGCCCTCAATCCCGCAACGATTGAGCTGCCGACTGTGCTGGATGGATTTATCTATTTCCCCGGTAGCATCTCCTTAAAGCCCTTCCACCGGCTCACTCCAGAGGACTTCCTCAATGATTTCCGAATCAACTGCCTCGGGGCCGTCGCCGCACTCCAAGCCGCTTTGCCCGCGTTAAAAGCCGCCGACTCAGCGTCGGTTATTCTGTTTTCTACCGTCGCCGTCGCACAAGGACTGTCGTTCCACGCCTCCATCGCCGCCGCCAAGGGCGCGGTCGAGGGACTCACGCGTTCGCTCGCCGCCGAGTTCGCCCCGAAAATCCGCGTGAACGCCATCGCGCCATCACTCACGGATACACCGCTTGCGGGAAATTTGCTGAACTCCGAGATCAAAAAGGAAGCCGCCGCAAAACGTCACCCGCTGCAACAAGTCGGCCACGCGGATGACATCGCCCAACTCATTTCCTTCCTCCTCTCAGACGCTTCTAAATTCTTCACTGGCCAGATTCTCCGACCCGATGGCGGACTCTCCTCTGTCCGCACTTTTTAAATGCAAACCTTCACCGCTGCCGACATCGCGAGCATGGAGCTGCTAGCCCGCGTCCAGTTCGCCACCTCGCTTCCCGGAGCCAAGCCCATCAGCCTCATCGGGACCAGCGACCGCTCTGGGCAGACCAACCTCGCGCCGTTCTCAAGCATTCTTCATCTCGGCTCCTCACCTTGCCTGCTAGGAATGATCAGCCGTCCCGATCTTGAGGACCGCCACACTCTCGCAAATCTAGTAGAAACACGGGCGTGGACCATCAACCACCTTCACCCGGAAATACTTGATGCCGCGCATCAATGCTCCGCGAGGTATCCCAAAGAAGTCTCGGAATTCGCCGCCACCGGCCTCACCGCCCATCATGAACCCAGATTTCCTGCACCCTTCGTCAGTGAGTCCCGCTTCCGAATCGGTCTCGAACTCGAAGACATCATCCCCATCCCGGCGAACGGCACTCAGTTGGTCGTCGGTCGCGTGGTTCTCGTGCAAGTGGCGAAGGAATACCTCATGGATCACGGCGGCATCGATCTCGTCGGGCTGGACTGCCTCGCCTCCACCGCACTCGATACTTACTTCCAACTCCAACCGCTCGCTCGACTGACGCACGCCAAGCCCGACAGCATCTCAACGCGAATTTAACAATCTTCCACTATGTCCGCAGCAACCCTTGTCTTCCCTCATCAACTTTTCAAAAACCATCCGGCACTTGCTGGTGGTGGCGATGTCTATCTGATCGAAGATCCTCTTTTCTTTGGCAATGATCCACACTGGCCAAGGGCGATGCATCGGCAAAAACTCATGCTGCACCGGGCATCCATGAAGGCCTACGCCGCTGAACTCCAAGCTCTCGGTAGCACGGTTCATTACATCGAGAGTGCGGAGGGGTCGCTTACCGACAGCGCACAACTGCTAGAAAAACATCTCCCCGAAACCATCACCGTCATCCACCTCGCAGATCCTGCCGATGAATTGCTGACGAAGCGGGTCCGGTGCTTCGCTGTAAATCGTGGGATCGAAATTGTCGTACTCCCATCGCCCAATTTTATCAGCCCACCCGAGTTTCTCGAAACCCATCTTGCCTCCAAAAAAAAGCCATTCATGGCGAAATTCTACGAGAACCAACGCAAGCGCATGAATCTGCTGCTCGAAGCCGACGGCAGCGCGCTCGGCGGGAAATGGTCATTCGACACGGAAAACCGGGCAAAACTCCCGAAAGGCCACCACCCGCCACGCGAGCCTGTTAGCACTCACAACGACTTCACCCAAGAAGCGGCCACCTACATCACTCGCAAATTCCCCGCCAACCCAGGTTCGCTGAAGCACTTCCGCTGGCCAGTGACTCGTAAGAACTCTGAAGCCTGGCTCGACCAGTTCATCGACGAGCGCCTCGCCAACTTCGGCCTCTACGAAGATGCGATTTCCACCCAGCACGCATATATCTATCACTCCGCCATCACTCCGATGTTAAACATCGGCCTGCTAGACCCGCAGGACGTGATCGACCGAATCATGGGAAAAGCAGCTCTCTGCGAAATACCGATGAACTCGCTGGAGGGCTTCATCCGCCAAGTCATCGGTTGGCGTGAATTCATGCACGGCATCTATCATTTCCGTGGAACTGCGATTCGTAATGGGAATTTCTGGAACTTCGAGCGTCCCCTGCCCCAGTCCTTTTATGATGGCAGCACCGGGATCCCACCGATCGACCGCGTGATCCGGCAGTTGCTAGACGATGGCTATTGCCACCACATCGAGCGGCTGATGGTGCTTGGAAATTTCATGGTCCTCTGCCGGATCAAGCCGGACGACGTCTATCGCTGGTTCATGGAAATGTTCGTGGATTCCTACGACTGGGTGATGGTTCCGAATGTTTACGGGATGTCCCAATTTGCCGACGGCGGCACTTTCACCACCAAACCCTACATTTCCGGATCAAACTATGTTTTAAAAATGTCCGATGAGACGAAAGGTTCCTGGTGCCCGATTTGGGACGCCCTCTTCTGGACCTTCATCGGCGACTACACGCCCTTCTTTCTCAAGAACCCTCGACTCTCGATGATGGCGCGAAACTGGGAAAAGCAGTCTGCGGAGAAACAAACAGCTCACCGAAAAACGGCGGATGATTTCCTAGCAGGGCTGAAGTAATCGGCCTCCCAAAATTCGCGAGCCAAGACGGTTTAAAAATTACCGTAATGCCCACACCGCAGTTTGCGAAAGAGCAGATTATCCAGCGCCACCTTTTTGCAAATCTCGGAAACTCCATAAGATCCCCGCAGCAGGAGCACCAGCACCACGCATTTTCCTCGCTCCATTCTTGCGCTTTGACCCGAATCGCTGCCTGGCATTCTCAAACATCTCATTCACAAAACTTCGACTGCCGATCACCGCGCCATCCGTGAAATAGCGAACCCTACAACGCAACATTTTC
>JANPAU010000327.1:0-4364 GCA_031430055.1 Akkermansiaceae bacterium
GGTCGAAGCCGAGTTTCGCATGATGATCGTCCGCAAGGAACTCATCGACGGAGACAACGGAGCCCGCCGATTCTACACGCTGAAGCTGGAATTCGACCGCTTGATCATTTTCCCATCGGCGCTCACCATTCGCCACGTGATCGACGAGACCAGCCCACTTCATGGCGTGACTCCCGCCCAACTCGAAGCCTCCCATACCCGGTTCATGACCTCCATCGTGTGCATCGATACCGTGATCCAAGCTCCAGTACAGAGCCAGACCGGTTACTTCTGGAGCGATGTGCGCTTTGGCCATCGCTTCGTCGAGATCTACACCGACCATCCAGACGGCCATCTCGTGGTGGACTATGGCCGCATTCACGAAACCGAGCCCGTTCCCCGCCCACCGACGCCGCCCGGGGCTTCGTCAAGCAACATCACTGCACCCACACTTTCTAGCAGTCCAATCTCATGAAGCTCAAATTTTACGGCACACGCGGCTCGATCCCCATTTGCGATGCGGGTTTCCAACAATTCGGCGGTAACACCACCTGTCTGCAAATTACATTCACCGACACCAACCGCATCGCCATCATCGATGCGGGCACGGGACTGCGGAATTTGGGGCGCGACCTTCTCGCCATCGGCCACAAGCAGGAACAAATCATCATGGCCTTCACCCATTTTCACTGGGATCACATCCAAGGTTTTCCATTTTTTGCACCCGCCTATGAAGCCGGCCAGAAGATTACATTTCTAACGCTAGGCAACGAACAAACCGTCGGACATTTGCGGGAAATTTTCGAAGTGCAAATGCAGTCGCAATACTTCCCAGTGCAATTGGACCGCATGGGAGCTGAGTTCGAATTCATGGAAATCGCCGATGCCAGCAAACACTTCACCGGCATCAACCACGTGGAAACCATCGTCACCGCTCGCAAACCCGCCGAACCCCGCACGTTCGAACAAGCGAAACCCGAAGTTCTCGCTGCCCTCGAAGCCATCAAACGCCGTCAAGCCACCGAAGATTTCCGCAAGTCATTGCGCAACTCGGAAGCAGTGAAGATCGAAGCCATCCACCACACGCCACGATGAATCCTGTATCAAGGTTTGTAACCGGCGTGCTAGTTCGTGTAAAATTCAAATCACGTTTCCTCGTTGACTGGATACCCCGCCGAGACTCCACCCTCTCTACTTCCGGTCCAGATAGATTCTGGAACCCTTCACATATTTCTCCGCCCAGCCCTTGATCTTCGCTTGCTCGTCAAGTGATAGCGTGCGGACTACCTTCGCCGGCGAGCCCAGCACCAGCGAACCCGGTGGAATGATCGTCCCGCCAGTCACGAGAGCTCCCGCGCCGACAATCGAACGCTCGCCGATCACCGCCCCGTCGAGCACGATCGCTCCCATCCCAATCAAGACCTCGTTCTTCACCGTACAGGCGTGAAGGATCGCCGAGTGCCCGACTGTCACCAGCTCGCCGACATAACAGCCGTAGTCATCTGCCAAGTGGATCACCGCATTATCCTGCACATTTGAACGCGGACCGATGACGATTTCGTTGATGTCGCCGCGCAGCGTCGCGTTATACCAAATGCTCGTCTCTTCGTGCAACGTCACCTGCCCGATCACATCCGCGCTGGCGGCGATGAAAGTGCTTTCGTGAATGGATGGGGAAAATCCTGCAAACGTCTCGATGGCCATGCAGAATGTTTTGAAAAATCCGGGACTTATCCTAGACAAAAAAACCCTGTTTCGTCACAACCAGTGACATGAAAAAGATTTTTCCCCTGACATCGCCAAGCCACCAAGCAGCCCGAGTGGTCGAGCAAATCAAAAACGATGTCCGAAAATACCTGAAGCGCGAGCGGAAGAAATCATTGCCCGAGGGCGTGGATTTCTGGGATTTCAACTGCAAAGTCGGCCAAGGCGAGGGGGAACCAGAAATCAAGCACGTCGAGGAAATCGTCCCCGCGATTGACGAGGCGGCGGCGAGTGCTTGCGCTTCTGTTTACATCGAAATTCTAGCAACTCCCGGCCACCGGAAAAACAAAGCTGACGTTTGAATCTAAGCCCCTCAGATTTCCACTTCACGAACGCTTCACGAATCCCTAAAGACTCCACAAACATGTTCGAAACTCAAAAACGCCCAGGCAAATTGATGGCCGCGAATCGCGGTGAAATCGCGATCCGCATCTTTCGTGCTGCTAACGAACTTGGACTACGGACCGTTTCGATTTTCGCCGAAGAAGATCGTTTCTCAATCCACCGCTTCAAGGCAGACGAGGCCTATCAACTGGACTCTTCGAAGGGGCCTGTCGGTGCGTATCTCGACGTAGAGGGCATCGTCGCCCTCGCGAAGCAGAAGGGCGTGACGATGATTCATCCGGGTTACGGATTCCTCTCAGAAAACGCGTCGTTTGCGAGAGCTTGCGCTCGCGAGGGAATCACCTTCATCGGACCCTCGCCAGACTTGTTGGAAAACATGGGTGATAAGACGGCCGCCCGGGCGCTTGCTCATAGTTTCAACGTCCCCACTCTGCCGGGCACCGAAGAGCCAATTACCGATTCGGACCAAGCCCTAACGGTGGCCCATACCATTGGCTTCCCACTCATCATCAAAGCCGCATTTGGCGGAGGTGGGCGTGGCATGAGAGTGGTGGAAAAACCCTCACAGCTCGCTGGCTTGTTAGCCGAGGCGCAGAACGAGGCGCTCAATGCATTTGGAAACTCCGCCGTCTTCCTTGAGCGCTACATTTCCCGCGCCAAGCACATCGAGGTGCAGATCCTCGGCGACCAGCACGGCAACGTCGTCCACCTTTACGAACGCGACTGTTCGGTGCAGCGGCGCTATCAGAAAGTCGTCGAAGTCGCCCCAGCGATGCACCTCAACCCGGTCATCCGCAAAGAACTTTGTGACGCGGCGGTCACCTTGGCCAAGGGGATCGGTTATGACAACGCGGGCACTGTGGAGTTTCTCTATGACATGGATCAGAATGACTGGTTCTTCATCGAGATGAACCCGCGCATCCAAGTGGAGCACACGGTCACCGAGTGCGTCACCGGCATCGATTTGGTGCGTTCCCAAATTCTCGTTGCAGCTGGGCACACGCTTTTTAGTGAGGAAATCGCCATTCCGAAACAAGAGGACATGCCTTGCATCGGATTCGCCATCCAGTGTCGGATCACCACCGAAGATCCTGAAAAAGGCTTCTCTCCCGACTACGGTCGCATCCTCAACTACCGCTCCGCTGCGGGTTTCGGCATCCGTCTGGACGCCGCATCGGGCGACGCCGGATCGGTCGTCACGCCGTATTATGACTCGATGCTCGTCAAGCTCACCGCGATGGGCCGGGATTTCCCGATGGCCTGTCAGCGGATGGACCGTGCGCTCCGCGAGTTCCGCATTCGCGGGGTGAAGACGAATATTCCGTTCCTTGAAAACGTCATCGCCGACGAGACATTCCGCTCCGGCCAAGCGCACACCAAGCTCATCGATACCAAGCCGGAGTTGTTCCAGTTCAAGCGCCGCCGCGACCGCGCGACGCGCACGCTTGCCTATCTATCCGACATCACGCTCAACGGCAATCCCAGCACCAAAGGCTGGAAACCCGAAACTGCACTCCACAAGGCGCTGGTCCCGAACTCAATGATCATCGAGCACCATGCGGAAGTCCCACGAGGCAGCCGCGATGTGCTATTAGAGTTAGGGCCGGAGAAGTTCGCCCAGTGGATTCTCGATGAAAAGCGCTTGCTGATTACTGACACCACTTTCCGTGATGCTCATCAATCGCTCATCGCCACTCGCATGCGCAGCTTCGACATGCTGCAAGTGGCCGAGGCAGTTTCACACCGGATTCCCGAGCTGTTCTCACTGGAAATGTGGGGTGGCGCGACCTTCGACACGGCGATGCGATTCCTCAGCGAGTGCCCATGGGACCGGCTCCGCCGTTTGCGCGAGAAGATCCCTAACATTTGCTTCCAGATGCTTTTCCGCGGCTCGAATGCCGTTGGATATTCAAACTATCCGGATAACGTCGTCGCCGGTTTCGTCAAACACGCGGCGGACTCCGGCATGGACATCTTCCGGATCTTTGACTCGCTCAACTATCTTCCTAACATGCAGGTGGCCATGGAAGCTGTCCGTGATCACGGTAAGCCGATTTGCGAAGCTGCGATCTGCTATACGGGCGATATCACCGACTCGCATCGTGACAAGTATTCACTGAAATACTACGTGGCCAAGGCCAAGGAACTCGAACGAATGGGAGCTCACATGCTTTGCATCAAGGACATGGCCGGACTCTGCAAGCCTCATGCCGCATACAAGTTGGTCACCGCATTAAAGGAAGAAATCGGCATCCCCGTGCATTTTCACACCCATG
>JANPAU010000328.1:0-5629 GCA_031430055.1 Akkermansiaceae bacterium
AAGCGCTCCGGATGACGACCATGAGCGATGTGGGTCTCGATCCCAGCCTCCACCGCGAACTTCACCGCAGTAAGCTTTGAAGCCATCCCGCCCATCGAGAAGCGCCCCTTATCCTCGCGGACGTGGCGGAAAACATGGTCAATATCACTCACCTCAGGGATCAGCTCGTTGGTCTCAGGATCTAGCAAGCCATCCACACTCGTCAATAAAATCACCCGCGCTGCACCTGCCAGCTTTGCCACACGGACCGAGAGCATATCATTGTCGCCGAATTTCAACTCCTCCACTGCCACCGAGTCGTTTTCGTTAATGATCGGCAAGATACGAGGCTCCGCAAGCAAGCGGCGGAAGGTATCACTCACATAGCCAGCCCGTTCCGGAGTCCCCAAATCTCCGGCGGTCAACAAGACTTGCGCGATGGTAATGTCGAAGTTGGAAAACAAACTGCTATAAGTCTGCATCAGCCGCGCTTGGCCGATCGCCGCACACGCCTGCCGCGTCGCCGTGTCCTTCGGATATTCCGTCAGCCCTAACGCCGAAACGCCAGATCCCACCGCCCCCGAGGAGACGAACAAACACCGATGCCCAGCATCCATCAACCCGGCGATTGCCGAAACAAGATGCACCAGCGCTGCCTTATCCAGCGTGCCATCGGCAGATTTCGTGAGGACCCCGGTGCCGGCCTTGATGAGAGTAAGTTCAGGAATCATGAGGAAATTTTGCACTGCGGCGGAAAGGGGAATAGCGAAAACTCCATTTCACACCATCCCAAACTATCTACTGGCAAGTTTTCGGCGATGGCGGATGGAAGCCGGAATAATCCATTATCCATCACTCTGCTCGCGATAGGCGGGAGATCCCGCGTTGGAGGAGTTGGGTGTCGACTGCGGTCGCGGTGGCGTCGTCGAGGTAGATTGTGAAGTCCTGTTCGGAAAACTGGATGGAGTGGCGTTCGCTGAGGTTGCCTTTGAAGGCCTCGATCAGGCTCTTCATATTTTTGATCTCCTTGCCATTCACCTTGCTGACAATCAGGTTGCGCAGGCTTTCGTAGCCCACCGTGGCGGGGGTGGGGATCGAGCCGCTGAGGAAGACAATGCGGTCCACCTTGCCTTCATATTTTTCCGGGTTCTCCATGGCGTCGAGGAAATCGAGCGGCGCCCGGCTCTGCCAGTTTTCACCAAAAGATTCCAGCAAGGGGCGTGAGAGTTCCTGGAAGACCAGCCCGCCCATGATCAGGTAGTTCGGAGCTTTCCCGAAATTATAGCCGGGGACGAGACGAGTGCTTTCTTCCTCGCGGGTGAGGATGGGCTTGATTTCTAGCGGTTGGCCATCGCGCAAGATCGACAGAGTGACAGAATCCCCCGTGGCTTTTTCTCCGCGGATCAGATGGCCCCAGAAGATGCTGCCGTAGTTCGGGTGCTGATAGTAGCCGCGGCGATCAATCGCTTGGCCGTCGATGGCGAGCAAAACATCGCCTTTTCTCACGCCAGCGATTTCAGCCGCGCCGCCCTTGCGGACGTTGTGAATGTAAATGCCACCTTGGTCGTCGACGAGCTTGAGCCATTGGCGGAAGGAGGCGTCTTCAGTCCGGGCGATGGAGATGCCGAGACTGGGGAATCCCTTGTAATCGCCATCCGCGCTTTCCTTGAGAAAGCGGGCAACGATGTCAGTGGAAGAGATCTCACAAATTTGGTCCTTGGAGTTATAACTGATGAGAACGCCGGCGAGTTTGCCATCGTGCAACACGGGCAGCGAGTAACTGCTCGCCGCACTTTGCATGGATGCCTTGACGAGGTAAGTGAGGAAGCCGTGACCCGGGAGGAAATTGGAGGTGACATCGATGCTCTGGAGTGCGCCCGGCGTGAATAGAGGCAGACCGTTGTCTTCGATTTGTAATACATCGAGAGTATGGCCAATTTTCGGTGGCGTGGTGAGTTCGAGAGGCGTGGTTTTTTCGAAGAAAATTTTCCCCTCAGCTTCGGACGCGGGGCCTAACAACGCCAGATTCGCTTCGTAGTCCACGGCGATGACTTTCGCTTGGGCGAAGTGGGTGCCATCCGGAGATTCGAATTCAAGGTAAGTCGCATCTGCGATAAGCTCGGAGGTGGTAAGGACACGCTGCGGACCGACGATCGCAGCGAGGGCACGGCGTTGGTTCGGTGGGTTTTTCTCCCAAGGCTGGCCGGGGTTCCAGGACTGCTGGGTAGAGTTAATGCGGACCACCGAAGATCTGATGTCGGCTTTGGGCGTATTTACCTCGGGCGTTCTGACTTCCTCCCGTGCGGGCGCTGCTTTGACGTTGGGTTCGGGCTTTTTCGACTCACAAGCGTTTAGAATGAGCAGCAAGGGGAAAATGTAGCGGAAGCGCATGCGTGGAACGTTGCGTAATGAGAGGGGCTTGTAAACCTTGGATAAGAATGGATTTCATCCCCTTCTCGGGTCGCCGCCGGGGTGCCGAGTCCGGGACTCTCACCCAACCTTGCTCGCACTTTATGAAGCGATGCTGGCAGATGTTGACGTCGCTATTGAAGGAATAAGGAAGCTATATTGCTGCGGAGGTAATCGCGCGCCTGTTGGAATAGAATTACCAACCGTTTGCCAAGCGGATTTCTTGAAGTTCTGGATCGTAGATATTGAACTCAATCCGGTTGAAGGCCGAGATTTTGAAACTGGCAGTTCCGAAGTTTTGACTGTTGCCAATAAGGCTGTCGTCAGCCACTCCCTGCAGCTTGAAAACCATTGAGGAACCATCGGGAAACCAAGCTCGGACATCGCCATTCTCGCGTTTGCAACGTTCGAGATCAACGGGTTTTAAAGCGACCGAGCGAAGGCTTTCGACGGGTAACTTGACCTCGCGGAAGGGTGTTTTGACCGTGATAATACCATCGATGATAGAAATCACTTCGCCGGTGATGCTGTCGCCATTACGCAGTTCCATGCGCTCAGTGTTAGGCTTTTTCTCTGGAGCGACTGCTTCGGGTTCATCGTCCATTTGTTCGATTTGATTACCAAACTGCAGGATGCCGCCGCGCACTTGGGCATCTGGGACTTGGTCTACTTCGCCATCCCAATTTCCCACCTCAATGCGGGAAATTTGCACCGGAGACTCGTTCTGCGAGATGAAATGAATCCCACGGCCGAATTCGTTCGTGGCGGCATCTGGATCGGTCCAGACGTCAATGATATTCCCGTCGATAAAGAGGCAGACTTTGCCAGTTTTTTTACTCGCTCGAACTTCGATGTGGGCCTTTTCATTTTCCTGAAGCATCAACGCATTGGGAGTGTGACCGAGAAATTTTTGAGTCTTGCAGCTCCGAAGATAGACCGAGCGAGTCTGAATGGTCATCTCATATCCCGAGGTCGGGTGGTCGCTTGCGAGATCATCTGAGAAAAAAACCAATTTGAGAGAAAACGAGCCACGCCACGAAGCATCGAAGGCAATGCTACATTCGTCCGGGAGATTCACGTCGCTAGCAATGCTGCCGACGCCGGTTGAGCGAAAACTGGAGTTCTGGTAGGTCCAAGCAGGTTTCTCTCCGGACTGCTTCCAACCATCCAGTCCAGTCGGTCCCCGATAGATAAAATCCGGACGTTCCGAGATTTTCACATCCCGAATCATCAGGCGGTTGAATTTAAGGCGACCGGCGAACCAGGTATCCAGCTCCACACTCTCGTCCGAGACGGAAGCCAGTTGACCGTGGATTAAGTCGCCATTGGTGAGGGTGACGGACGCTTCATGTTTCGCCTCGCTGGTGGTTAGAGTCGCCGGAAGGGTGAGATCGAGAACATTTTTGAGAAGGAACGGGGCTGGCTTCACGAGCAGCGGCGACTTCCATACCAGCATCTCGGTCGTGAGGGTATCGAGCGAGCCGGAGAGTTGGTCATTGTTCGAGAAGCGGACGCTGGATTCTACATGCTCCGCTGCGGAGGCGAGCTGCATCGCGATGCCGAGGATCAGGGGAGCAAGTGAGATTTTCATTCTTCAGATTTCCCTTCTGGTTTGGAATCCAGCCACTCCATGGCCACGACACCGGCTCGATCAATTTTCAGCAATCCAAGCAATGGATGCTGGGCCGTGACTTTCTCCGGGGAAAATGCACAGGAAGAGACGCGCAGGGAGCCCTCGCCATTGAGACGCAACGCGAATGAATGGTCGCTCTGTGGAAGCGGTTTTTTCTCAGGTTGAGCGAAAAAAATCGTGGAGACATCCGCTTCCGTGAGTTCCAAAGGCTGGTCTTGAAAGTCACTCTTGAATGAATAGACCGCTCCCTCTGCGCCTTTGGAGATGCTGATGAGACGGCCACTCCAACGATCTTCGTCGCGGCTGATTAGACTGTCGATCTTGGTATCGCCACGGTCCTCCGCGCGGTGACGAGCTCTCACATTGTCGAGTTCGAGAATCTCGATATCGTGGATTTCCTGAGAGTTTCCCGATGATCCGCTATTCAAGAAAGAGACACCATTGCCCACGGGAGCTTTGGCGATGGGATCGACACCTGCGCCCTCGGGTTCACCATTAAGCAGCAAATGGATCCTTGATGCCTTGCGATCGACTCGGATCTCCACGCGGACTTGGTTGTTAGGATATTGATCCGGTGTGCGAGTCAGCAGAATGACGGTTTGGAAGCGCTTGCCTGTGCCAGATTCCCGTTTGATTTCCATCCCTGCACCATTGAACTGCATGTAGTATCGATCGGTGGCTTCAGCTTTGGGAAGAAGTGGATCGGCGAAATAGATTTGGATGTTCGGATTGGCTTTCCACTTGAGAGTGAATTTGAAAATGAATTGCTCAGGAATTTTGAAAGTTCTGGCGGCGACTGCAGGCCCATCGGCGATCAACGCGCCGTTAGAAAATTCCCATTGTTTTGACTCTTCGATTCCTTTGCTCCACTCATCTCCGTTCTGCGGGCCTGAGTAGATGGACTTCCGTTTATGGACGCCGAGCTGCAGCGACTGAATTGCTGCCCGCGGGATGGTGAGTGGCCCCGCATTTTCGGTGGTGATTTTGAGATGGTCGCCGTCTAGACTCTCGACCGTCGCCGGAAGAAGATCACCGTTCGTAAGCTCTACCAAGGTGCCAGGTAGTTTGGGCAACGACTCCGGCGTGCTGAACTCTACTTTTTTGACGGCACCGGGAAGAAATAGCACGGGATCGGGTGAAAGTGTGGTGGCTAACTCGACGATGCCGTCCTCATTGATCGAGCGCACGGTGCCGGTCAGCCGGGCTTCGGCGGCCAAGGTGATCTTGTCCGCGCTGGCGAGGCTGAGAGCGCTGCCAGTGAGAACGAGGATGAGCCACGGTCTGAAGTTAGAATTCTGCATCCCAGTCATCAATTGCGTTGTTCGTGGATTGGAAATCAAGCATGATTGCGGAGTCGAGCTTGAAGTCGAGATTGCCGTAGATGGGATTTGAAATCCGGATCGAGGAGGCATTTCCAGAAAGCGGTTTGCCAGAGATTTGGCCGAGTGGATTCAGCCGGACGATGAGAGTGTCCGCAGTCGGCTCCGTGGCTTTAGCGAGATCATTACGGGCGAAGCGGATCTCGGCGATGTCTTCTAACTTGAACTGAAAGCGGCCATATCTCCCCTCGAGCGGGATACTACCATCGCGCATCGTTCCCACCTTGCC
>JANPAU010000329.1:0-5437 GCA_031430055.1 Akkermansiaceae bacterium
GATCGTCATCGCGGTGTTGATCGGGTTCGCGATCGTGCAGTTCCGCTATGTGATGCCAGTGGTGCTTTTTAGCCTCTTCCTGCTGTATGGGTTCATCCGGCCCTGGGTTTCCCAAAAGCTACGGAAGGAAATCGAGGTGGAAACGGATCTCGATGATGAGCCTCCGGGAGACGACATCACGGCAGCAGAGACTCACAAAGAAGTCTGAGCATGAGCACCTCTAAACGCCCCCGCTGGACTACGTGCCTGCTCGTCCTCTTGCCCGTCTGGCTGTTAGGCTCTGGGGCGGTGGCACTTTGGTATTATTTTCACCTCGAGAAGAAGGAGGCTCAAGTCGAACAAGAACGCTTCGCCCAAGCCGTTTCCACCCCGATTCTAGCCGATGATTTACGAAAAATCGTCGAAGTCATCGGCGAGCGAAATCCGTCTTCCGAGACCGCCGCTGCAAATCTCTCCCGTATGGCATCGATGATCGAAGGGCTGCTTGGACCGTCTAACACCGGCTATCCCGTCCGCCGGACGAACGGCCCTGCGAAATGGCCGCTGCTGCAAGTCACTCTCACCGGGAAAAATCCAACAGCTCCCACCGTCTGGGTCGTCACCAGCTTCGACAGTCGCGCCGGATCTCGTGGTGCCGAGGCGAACGCTACTGGCCTCGCCGCCACTCTCGCCGCCGCTCAGGCGCTTGCCCGCGACAAGCCGGAGGTTTCTATCCATTTCGTTTTTCTCCCTCACTCAAACGATGCCGAGTCTCCCACGGTCGAAACTGCCGCGAAACTCGAAAAACTCGTCAAAGCAGCCAGCACGCCCAAAGCTGTTCTCTGTGTGGAATCGATGGGCGCGGACGAAGCACTTTGGCTGAGCACCCGGGAAGCATCCGCCACGCCGCTTGCCCTCGTTTCCGGTCTCGGCGCGGTCTACGGGGCTGAAGTCATCTGCTTGGGCGACGATACGGACCTTGCCAGCATACTTTTTGAAATGGGCCTGCCCGCCGTCCGAGTCTCGACACGACCGCTCGTTACCGCAGAGGAAAAAGACGAGCGGCTGCCATTTGCCCCAACTGTGGCTGCATCCACCGGCCGCCTCATCGAGTTGATTCGCCGCTGTGCCGCCAAATCCTAAGCGGGAATCGAAGAGGCTAGTCATTGGAATTGGCCACCACGTCCAATCTGTCCCACCCCCGTGACACAGGCATTCCAGCCAGTTCTTCACCCTCGCCATTCACACATCTTCCACATAGTCTCCCTCCCATGAGAATCCTACTCACCTTTCTTTCACTCGCCGCCTTCGCGTTCCTCCCCGCCTCAGGAACCACCATCACGATTGTCCCTATTTTCGAACCCTTGAGCCTGCACGGCACCGACGGCGACGGCGCAGTCTCGGAAATTGGCGAGACCCTCCAAGCGTCCGTCATGCCACGGCCCATGGCTCTGACCGGCGCTTTTCCTGAGGTTCTCATCGATGCCATCCGCAGCCCTCACCTGATTCCCACCAACAATCCGAACTACAAAACCCAAGAAACGAACCTGCTCGTCCTCTGCAACATCACCATCAACGGCGAAATCCTCGACGACGTGCTCACCGTGAAACTCAACGTCTCCCAACTGGCGATCCCCGCCGATGTCGATCTCACCACCCGCCAGATTCTCAAGCTCGCCATCATCGCCATCCGCAAAACCCTCGAAGAATACCAGCGCCCCCAGACCCAAAAGCTCAGCGCCGTCATCATCATCGACGGCACCGACGACGCCAAAGCCAGCCTCCGCGACCTCGGGACGAAACTTACGATCCCGGAAGAACCCGAAGCAAATTGATTCCGTGTTTTCCCTTTTCAAGCGGGTACCCTTTCCGCTTTGATCCGTCAGCTCCATTCACCTATGCCCTCACGCCCCAAAGATCCCCGTCCCTTCAAACGCGCCATTCTCAAACTCAGCGGTGAAGCGCTCCGTGGACCGGGTTCTCGTGACAATATTTCACCGGAAATCGTCGATCGTATCGCCCTCGAAATCCGCGAGGCCGTGCAAGGCGGACTCCAGCTCGGCATCGTCGTCGGCGGCGGAAATTTCTGGCGCGGCGCAAGTGCCTCCGCCCGTGGAATGGATCGCGCCACCGCAGACTACGTCGGCATGCTCGCCACCGTCATGAATGCCCTCGCGCTCGAAGGCGCGCTCGAACACCACGGCGTCCCCTGCGTCGTCCACTCCGCCATCGAAATGAAAAACGTCGCGGAAACCTTCATCCGCCGGAAAGCAGAGCGCCAACTCGACGAAGGCAGAGTCGTCATCTTCGGCGCCGGCACCGGCAATCCTTTCTTCTCCACCGACACCACCGCCGCCCTCCGAGCCAGCGAAATGGGAGCCGATGTGATCCTCAAGGCCACCCAAGTGGACGGCGTTTACGACAGCGATCCACGCACCAATCCGGATGCCGTCCGCTACGAGACCGTCACCTTTCAAGAGTGCCTCACCAAGCGCCTCAGCGTGATGGACGCCACCGCCTTCAGCCTCTGCATGGACAACCACGTCCCGATCATCGTCTTCGATCTCGGCCCGCACGGAAATCTCTCCCACGCCCTCCGCGGCCTGCCCATCGGCACCCTCGTCCACGGCGAGTGAATCTGAAATCTCAAATCCTAAATTTTAAAATCTACCATGGACCCTGAAGAAGCCATTTTCGAAATCGAAGACGCGATGAATAAATGCGTCGAGTATCTCATCCACGAGTTCGCCGGCGTCCGCACCGGCAAGGCCAGCCCAGCGCTCATTGAGAATCTTGATGTCCATGTGCAAGCTTACGGCGCGATTTCAAAGCTCAAGAGCATCGCCGTCATCAGCTCACCCGAGCCACGGATGCTCATGGTGCAGCCCTTCGATCCCGCGACCACCCGCGACATCGAGCGCGCCATCCGCGAGTGCAAGTTAGGCCTCAACCCCGCTGCCGCAGACCGCTCGATCCGCGTGCCCATTCCCGAGCTTTCCGAAGAACGCCGGCGTGACATGGTGAAAATGATCAAGCAACTCGCCGAGGAAGCAAAAGTCCGCCTCCGCGCCGCCCGCAAGGCCGGCATCGACACCTCAAAGAAAATGAAAGCCGACAATTTCCTCACCGAAGACGGCCAAAAAGACTTCGAGAAACAAGTCCAAGAAATGACGAACAAATACACCAAGAAAATCGACGAATCCGCCGTGGCCAAAGAAGCCGATTTGATGAAAGTCTAACTGGGAACTCGAAGTTGATTCCGCACGACATAGAGTCAAAGCTGAATCATGTTTGAATAACAAAAAACCGGACTTCCCACCAAGAGGCCAGAAGTCCGGGAGATGGTATGCCGACTCAAATACTAAGGCTTAACGACGGCGACGCAGCAGGCCAAGCAAGCCAAGGCCACCGAGGAGGGCAGCGCTTGGCTCGGGAATGGTAGCAACTCCAATGGCATCGATTTCACGCCACACATTTCCAGCCCCGTTTACACCGACATCAAATCGAATGGAATGGACGCCAGTGCCCAAAGGTGCCGTGGTGTCGTCAAAGACGTTGGTGACGAGGGACGTTCCAGACGCCGCAACGCTGACAGCGTTGAAGCCAGTGCCACCAGGGGTGATCTGGGTAAATACCAATGGGGTGGCGACGTTGCTGAAAGAGATCGTGTAGGATTGTCCTGCGCGATTATCTCCCCATCCGGAGAAGGAATTGATGCTTGTGATGGTGTAGCCGAGTGGATTGGCGGTGACGTCGAGGTTGAAGGTGAAGGTTGAAGATGGATCCGCTGTCACATTCGCAGGATTTGTAGCGCTGCTCTCATCGAAAGTTCCAGTAGTTCCGTTGTTGATATTGTTATTCGTTGGCCAATTGGTTGATGTCAGGGAAGTCTGAAAGAGATCAGTGCTGACAGAATTCATCCCCGGAGCGCCAGTTGCTGGGGTGAAAGTGACAGCTGCTTCCGCAGGAAGAACCGTCAATAGGAGTGGAACAATGATGAGCTGATTGAATACTTTCATTTGGTTTTTGGTTTGGGTTTGGTTTTAAAAGAGGGTTTGGTTTATATTTTTCTATTTTCTACATATGCAAGAAACACAAATGTCTTCGTGCATTACACAAAACATTCTAATTTCCACTTTGTTTTAAATCAGCGAGCCATCCTGTCGAGACTTTTTTCAAAAATCCACCGCACGCCGGTTCCAGTGTTCCTGCACTAGGGAGAAAACCTAAATAGAATCCTTGCATCTTCACTTCTCGGCATCTTTTCGGCTCCCATCCAATTTTTTCGCCAGTGCATTTCTGATAGATGCGATTTCTGGATTGCTTTTGCAAGCCCCGAGCATCCGGCTCACCGTGCCCGGATGTCCCATGGCCAGCCTCTCAGCGATCCGGCTGCTTTTCGGGAAATTGGCCAGCGACTCCGTGGCTGATGCGAGTCGCAGTGACTTCAATGCACGGCACACGATCCGCTCAGTTTCCCTTTTCGCCTGCTTTCCGATGGCCCTTAGCGTCAGGCGGCTCTTGTGGATGCTATGACTTTTTGTTTCTGATCCTCTTTGCGCTTTTTCTCTGCCTCCGCCATGCGAGAGGTTGTGGATGAGAACCGCCTAGCCTACCGCCAGTTGCCGGTGCTCGAAGCCTTTGGCTAAACTGCCGAGCGTCATGATTTGTGATTTTGCGATATAAGGAGCGGCGACCTTATTGTCGCCTCTTCCTCGATCACTACCGGAGAAAGGGACAATAAGGTCCCTCCTCCTTATTCCACAAATCTTGATACGCGGCAGTATAAACTGGTAGTCAATGATAATGCCCTCACAGGTTTCGCCGAACCAGAGCTTGTTGCAGAACTCGGCTTTGCCACGCTTGATGACGTTGATTTCGCGAAGCGTTCCAAGCTCGCGGCGGTGGCACTGTAGGTGTCGATTCCGCGCTCGGTGAGAGTCAGTATGATGAACTCCTCTTCGAGACCTGAAGCATTGTGCCACAAAAACTCACGAAGTCTGGGACAGGCTCTAGTTAGGTGATTGCGTGAGTTTAAGAACAGACAGAAATGTCTGTGTCACGGGGTCAGACGTAGTGCAACTCGGCGGCTTTCGCGTCGATGGCGGCGTCGTTGTCGAGCAGCTCTTGGATCGGGTCCCAACGGCCCGAAAGCAGCGCCTCGCGGGCGGAGTCGGGCATGGTCACCGGAATGTCGAGGCCGCCGGAAGTGCGGACGCGGAGCGCTTGCACGTCGATGGTGACTTCGGTGCTAGGATCGGCCTCCACGGCGTTGCGGATGGCGACGACGTCGGCTGGGCTGGCCATCACGCAGGGCATCGCGAGCGTGGTGGAGTTGCCATAAAAGATTTCCGCGAAGGACTCGGCGATGATGCCGTTGAAGCCGTATTTACGCAACGATTGCGGCGCGTGCTCGCGGGACGAGCCGCAGCCGAAGTTCACGCCGGCGACGAGGATG
>JANPAU010000330.1:0-5147 GCA_031430055.1 Akkermansiaceae bacterium
TCGAAGGCGAGGCAGGTAGCAGGCACCGCGATGTTCCACGGGTTTCCGGCAGAAGATCCGTCGTCTTTCACGGAAATCTTGCCGTTGGTGTGCAGCACGCGCACTTGAGCCTCGTATTCAAATCCGTTGGGCAGCTTGCCCACCGAGCTGAGTTTGGATCGATCGGCGGAAATCCGGGCATCATGCATATCCGCGAGTTGGATGCGGCCGGTGAGAGACGCGGGCTTGTTGGCAGTCATTTCAATGACAATCACCCCGTCCGGGTGGCTGGCGAAGGCGGTCCGTTGATAGCGCACGCCGTTGTATTCATAAGTCACCCGATGGACGGCGCCATCCAAGTCCAGTTCCTGGCGGTAAGCGGTCACCTTCGAGAAGTCATGGCCAAGGTGGACGAAAATATCGCCAAACGCCTGATAGGCTCCGAGATTTTCTTCCTCCTCCTCCCCGGACTCGCCCAGAACGCGGCCTTTGGTTGCCATGCGGTCGCCGGACCAGAGGCTGATTTCATTGAATTGGATCCGCTCGATTGCAGTGCCGCCGAAGAGCATTGCTCCCATTGAGCCATTGCCGATCGGCAGGGCTTCCGTCATCCAAGTTTCCGCTGGCCGGTCAGACCACAGGCACAATTTTTGTGGATTGATGGTTACGCCGGAGGTCGTCTGCGCTGCTGCGGCCATGGCGGACCGTGGATCGAGCCCCAGTGCCGCTGCGGCCAGTGAGGTGGTCTGCATGAAATGGCGGCGCGAAAGGCTGTTCTTAGTGGTTTTCGTTTCAATGTTCATAAATGGGAGGGCTTTGGGTGATTTGTCTCAGAATCAATTCAGGAATGGCTAGATTTCAGCCTGACTCTTGATCTTCATCCGTGTAAATCCGTGAAATCTGTGGTTAAAGTTCTTCACTCTTCCTAATTTAGGGATCCCGCTGGTGGAGGGCTTGTGCGCACAAAACGTTCAGCGTGGACGCGGATCGCGGTGACATTGTCATTTCCATCGACCTCGACAAACGCTTTTTTCGCACCATACGGGCTAGCGGCTACCCACCAAAGTTCCGTACCGATGATCTCCATTCCCCAGCTGACCGGGGCCGCGTTGTTCCACTTCAAATTACCGTCAGTGAGCGTGATGGTCACGTTATGCCACGGGTTTTCCACAGGCATGCGCTGGTAGGTTCCCACCAACTTCTCCATGGGTAAGACCGACATGTCGGCAAAATCTGGCCTTTGGAGCGCTTGCGCCACTGTGGGGGTAGCTCCTAAAATGCGCTTGGTCAGAGCCTCGGCATAGTAATCCGGTTCATTATTACCCACGAAATCTGTAGGCCACGTGTTGCGGTCAAACCATTGGTGCCCTGCATCCTCGAGTCCGAATTCGGGCCACGTTCTGAACAGGTGATGCATGAATTCATGCTGCAACCAATTGGGCTGATACATCATCAACTCAATCTCGGAGTAGCGACCGGTGCCCAGATGTTCCGGCTTACGTGTGAACCACGCATCGTCGGAAAGAATCAGTGGTGCGCCGGAACTATGAAGTCCCATCCCGCCAGTGATGAAGTGGGTGTCGTAGCCCGAGCCATTTCCTGGGACGCCCGAGGGGGCGACCACCCACCAGATGTCAGTGGTATTGGCGAGGCTCGCGGGCACGGAGTTAACCATCGCCTCGGCATCCGGGTAACTGGTGGTGATGCCATCCACTCTGTTGAAGGTGACGGTCGCATTTTGGTCCATGACATGGACTACCAATTCCACATGCAGTCCACCGGAGATGGCTTGGACCCATCGCCGGAAAAGTCGAGTGACTAGGTGGAGACGGTGTGCATCGTCGGCCAGAATCTCCGGGGCGATGTCGAGCTGCACCGTCTCAGGAGCGAAATCAGGCAAGGTGGGGCGAGTCACTGCGGCGGTGGCCGCGACCACTGCCGTCATCCGCAGTTTTCCGGTCCGCGACGGATTTTCGAGAGTGAGAATTTGGTCGAGCATCCTTACGGCATAATAACCAATCGGGCTCCCAAGGTTCAAACCCCGGTATCCTAGACCATTATACCAGCCCCCTGTGGAAAGCGGGTAAGCGGCGAGCATGGCATCGACTCGCGTGCGTGCCGCAACCAATTGTCCGGCTTCGATCTCATCCAGCGCAAACATCACCGTTTCAAGGGCTTTCACCTGATTGTCGGGGAATCCAGCCTTGCCGCCATTGGCGGCAAAAAACGCCGTGAGCTGGTCGGTGGACTTCGGCGTCACCATCGGGTCCTTTTCAACCTTGTAGAAAGCCTTGGGAATCGTGCCGGTGAGGATCGGGAAATCGGTGAATGCAAGGGTGGTAGCCGTCGCTCCATCGAATGGAAAACCCTTGGCGATGGTGACATAGTTTTTGAGATCGGTAGAATACGAAATGGAATATCGGCCCCCCAACTCAGCTTGCCAATGGAGGACCGGATTTTGGTTTGCATCGACGTCGAGGGTCGCTTGAATCGGAGTTGGCGCATCCGCGACTTTGATGGTGAGGGAATCGGCGTTATCACCGCTGCCCCATGTCCAAGTGTAGGAACCCGGCACGAGGCCAAGTTGGGCGAAACTCTTGTTTGCAAAAGTGGAAGTTCCCGCGAGCGAAGTTCCGGAAATATACCCCGCAGGGACGGCAAGGCTGGCAGCACCGAATCGAATGCCTAACCGATCACCAGTTCCAGAGCTTGGAAATGTGAAACTTCCCGTTCCAAAGGAGGCTGGCCCTGAGATGGACTGATACAAATCGACGGGGCCGCTGGATACTTCCAGAAACGAAGAAGATGAGTGGATACCCTGAGCTGTATTTGAAGTTTGCCAAAAGGTGAGATCCGCGATGTTCAAACTTCCAGTTGCGGAAACAATCACGTCTCCTCCGGACTCCGTGATCTTGATGAAGGCGGATGCATTCGCTTGGTCCGAAAATGATGCAATGGCGAGGAATGATGCCAAGGCGAGCGGAACGATTCTTGCGGGGTTCATAATTCTCTGTTGGGTTTTGGAGGTGATTCACGGGGAATGTAGTAGCTAGCGTATTGTGCTACCCATCATTCATGACAGCCGGACTGAGGTGAATCTCTCCCGTTCAGTGGGGGGAGCAAGTTTTTTCGCTGGAGCAGGTGAGGTTCCGCCACCGTTGTCGCTTTCCTGCCCGACTTCTTCACCTCGGCCCGGCGCTCTTCAATCTTTCCTTCTGACAGACCGGCTCTACTTAGTGAGCATGGCGGTTAGTTTCAGGCGAGATGACGGAGCAGGGCGGCAAGCAGACGGATCTGCTCCGCATCCGATGCCGGACGACGGCCCCGCAGAGTAGTTGGACTTCCAGCGCCGGTCCGTTGGCGGAAGAGGCAACCTCCGCAACGAGAAAAGCCGGAGTGTTCCCACGCGATGCGGTTTGGTCACCACGTTTCCGCGCCTCGATCCAAGCTGCTAGGGTGGGATACTTGATTCCGCATTGCCGGGCGAAGACAGGAGCGCTCAATCCGCTGGATTCAAAAGCGGCGAGAACCTCGCGCTTGTATTCGGGAGTGTAACGGGTGCGTCCGGTTTGATCGGATTTGACGATGACGCCGGTGGCCTGGTCGATGTTGGTTTCCATAGGGCGGGCATCCTACGCCAAAATTGCCGCCGCCGGATAGTAGGGTTCTGTTGACCGCTTACTCCTCACCGGCACCAGCGGCGAATACTATTTCCGCACCATCATTCCTCTTTGGTCTTCTCTACTTGCGTCGGGCGGTCTAATACGCCCCAGATGCGCGGATTTTTCTGCCCTAGCATGGGAGTGACGAATAGAATCTGGCGGGCTTGCGCCTCATGCTGCCAAGTGGAGCGGCACAACGCGATGGGCGTATTCTCGCCGGGATAGGTGCAGTCGATCGCCACTGGATAGTCTCCGGAGCCGGACCGTGGCGACTTGACGGTCACTGACTTTCCCGGTTTTACTTGGGCGATCTCCTTGCCGAATTTCGCGACGACTGTGGCGGAAGACACGTTAAAAATTACGGTGTCGCCTAGGGGGAAATTCGCGGCGGAAGCGTTCACCGGAATGATTTTTGCCGGGAAAACCTTGTTGGTAGGATCGTGGAAAAACAACAGGATGCAATCCGTCCAGGTTTCCGGGATTTTAAAATTAGGAGCACCTGGGGGTATCTCGGGGGTTTCTGGCCTGGTGAGTAACACCCCCACGAGCATCTCACCTGCGGGCAGCTCAACTTCCGGGGAGAAGTTGCGCTGTGGAAGTTGGATATCTAAAAATTTCTTGCCCACGACGAGGATGGCTTTCTCTGGAACATCATTAGGCGGCTGCACAAAAATGGCTTTCACCTTGCAAGCAGCGGTGGCGGGGACGAGTGCTAGAAAAAGGCAGGCAGTCGTAGCCAAGAGTCGGTAGCAGAAGGTGGACGGGAGCGAGGGTATCATGGTGAGTATAACTAAGTTGAAACAGGAGCGGATAGGAGTGGGTGGATTAAATCTCTTTTTCGTTCAGCCAGCGGAATGAAACGATTTCATATCTGCGGCCGAAGCGCTTGTTGATACTCGAGGTCATAAGGTTGGAGAAAGGCGCGACACCTGCGGGATTGCTAGGGTCCACATAGTCGGCTTGCCGTTGCACAACGACTTCGCACCATGCCTTTGCCACCACTTTCGTAGGATTTCCCTTTTCTCGGGAATCACCATAACCTCGGATGGTGAACGTGTCATCGCGGGCGGATAAAATGGGTGCCAGCGGCTTGAGAATGTCAGCTTGGCGAACCCACCCGGGGACACCGAAGGCGGAGGAGCCGAGCGCGGCTTCCGGGAATTTGTAATCGGTCGTTCCAGGCGGTGGACCGGTGATGTTAGGGGCAATCGCTTGAATCGCGGCATACGGGTTTTTCGGAGAAGATCCGAGGTTGGCAAGGTTATCGAGCGCTTTCTGAATGGTGGATGCGATGGCGAGATCCTTGTTGGTGGTGAGCTGGCGGTTGACGAACTCGGAGAGCGAGAGGAAGGGGCCGCGCTTCTTGATTTCCGTCACGATTTGCGTGGCCAGTTCGTCGGTTTGGTCCTCGGTGAGTACGCGGTAGCCGGCGAATTCCGCCGCAGCGGGGAATAGCGAGCCGGATGCTTTGGATCCGGAATCCGAGCCTTGATCACCGGCGATGGA
>JANPAU010000331.1:0-3113 GCA_031430055.1 Akkermansiaceae bacterium
GGGCTTGAGTCGCACCCTTCACAGGATCTGTCTCGCGGCGAAAGGCCTTGAAGGCATCGTTCATGGCTTCCATTTGATCATGCAACGCCGTGTGTTTTTCATCCGCTGCCCGTGTCGGCACGATGAACAAACCGACCGCACAACCTAAAATCAGTAAACTTTTTTTCATACGCCGAAGATACGAGCGAAATCATCCCTCCTTTCCAATCGTTAAATTTCCGTTTATTTTTTCGAGATTCACTCCATCGTCTAGGTCTTGAAGCTGGCACGAAATGGGCGACGCAAAATGCTCCGGATCGCCGGGGTCCTGGCGTTGATGGGGATTCTAAGTTGGTTCGTCCTGCCTTTCGCCGTTTCGCTGCCTAGCGGATTGAAAGAAGTCCCTCTTGCATCCCCCGTGCTGCTCGATCGGCACGGCACTCCTATCCAATACCTTACCTTGCCGGATTCGTCACGATCCGCACCGATCATTTCTAACGATATCCCCGCAGACCTGATCGCCTGCACTCTTGCTGCCGAAGATAAACGCTTCTACAGCCACGGCGGAGTAGATCTGCTGGCCACCTTGCGGGCCGGGCGGGATTTGTTCGCCACGCGGCGGATCGTTTCCGGTGCTTCCACGATTACCCAGCAATTAATCAAAATCACCTCTCCTCCCGCAAGCCGCAGCCCGTTCACGAAAATCTACGAAGCTCTCGCCGCTCGCCGCTTGGAAATGACTTGGTCCAAGCGGCAAATCCTCACCGCTTACCTCAATCATCTCGACTACGGAAATCTGCGGACCGGCTCGGCTGAAGCCGCACGTTTCTATTTTCAAAAACCCCTCAACGACCTCTCGCTTGCCGAGTGCGCTCTACTCGCCGGACTCCCCCAATCCCCCTCGCGACTCAATCCCATCCGCCACCCAGAGCGCGCAATCGTCCGCCGGGACACGGTGCTTCGTCGCCTCGCCGCGGCAGGAAATCAGCCCCCAGCCCGCATTTCCACCGCGCTCGCCGAACCACTCACCCTGCGCCCACTCGCCGAATCCAAGCCCGCTCCGTGGTTATTTCAATTTCCAAATCACAAGTCTCTAACAACCCTCGACCTCCCCCTCCAGCGCGACCTCGAAGCAATCGTTCGCGAGGAGACCGCCAAGCTCAAGGAGGCGAACCTCCGCCACGCCGCAGTCGTCATCATTCATAATCCCACCGGAGAAATCCTCGCCCTCGTTTCTTCCGCCGCTTGGGGCGACCCGCGTGGTGGCCAGCTCAACGGCGCACTCACTCCCCGCTCACCCGGCTCCACGCTCAAGCCCTTCACCTATCTCCTCGCGATGGAGCGCCACCACCGCATCCCTTCCTCCATCCTCGCAGATATCCCGACTCCCTTCCGCACCGAGCAAGGCCTCGATCTACCCGAAAATTACGACCGCACCTATCGTGGCCCTGTCACCCTCCGCGCGGCGCTTGCCTGCTCGCTCAATGTCCCCGCCCTCCGCGAACTCAACTCCCTCGGCGGACCAAGGCCTCTTCACGAGCTTTTAGTTAGTTTGGGAATCACCACCCTCGGCAGCGATCCCGAACTCCATGGCCTCGGCCTCACTCTCGGCAATGCTCCTGTTAAACTGCTAGAACTCACCAATGCCTACGCCACCCTCGCCCGCCAAGGTCGCTATTTCCCACCAATTCTCTTCCCTTCAAAGTTCGATATTGGACCTTCGATCTTCGATGTTCAAAGCGCCTATCTCATTGCCGACATCCTCTCAGATTCCCACGCTCGCGCGCCGTCCTTCCAACCGGGTGGACCACTGGACTTACCTTTCCGCTGCGCCGTGAAGACCGGCACTTCCTCGGATTTTCACGACAACTGGTGCCTCGGCTTCACCCCAGAATTCACCGTCGGCGTGTGGGCGGGAAACTTCGAACAACAGCCGATGAAAGGTCTCTCGGGCATCGCCGGAGCCGGCCCTATTTTCAATCGTGCGATGACCCGAGTCCACCGCGATTCGCCGCCGACTTGGTTTGCCCGCCCACCGGGTCTCGTCGAGATCATCATCGACCCCCGCAACGGAAAACTCATTCCTGCCGATGCCCAAAACGGCCGGCGCGACCTCGCCCCAGCCGATCAAATCCCGCCCGCCTCTATGCCTGCCGACTACGACGCCACCGGCAAGGCCCTGCTCGATTCATCCTTCGTCACATGGTTCGCCAGCCGCCATAACAGCCAGCGGGCAGACTTCGCCCTCGACTCCAGCCAAGCGCCGCCCGAGCCACTCCGCATCATCAGCCCGGTCGATAACGCTACTTTCCTGCTAGACCCGGAAATCCCTTCAGGCTCAAACAAGCTGCGCCCGGTCACCAATCTCCCCGGCACCGCCCGGTGGCACTCGGGCACCTTGTACATCGAGCCCGCCAGCCCTGAGCCGATCATCCACCTCACCGCCGGCACCCACATTCTCACCGCCACCGATCCCACCACCGGAATCACCAAAACTCTAACTCTTCGGGTGAAATCACTTTGAGCGGTTGGAAAATCCCCAGTCTTTTCCAGCAGTTAATCAGTTGCCGCAGCGGAAAATATCCATAAGCTCCCACCATGAATTCAGAATTATCTCTTCTCGCACAGTTTGCTCCTGGAGGCATCAGCATGACTTACATCGTCATCATCGGAGTTTCCATGTTGGCCAGCTTCCTCATCAGTAACACGCTCAAGCGGCGTTTTACCGAATACTCCCAGATCCCGATTCGCATGACCGGTGCCCAAGTCGCCGAGGCGATGCTCCGGCAAAGTGGCATCACCGACGTGCAAGTCATCAGCACTCCCGGCCAACTCACCGACCACTACGATCCGACCAAGAAGACCGTCAACCTCAGTGAAAGCGTCTATGGCATCAACTCCGTGGCTGCCGCCGCCGTCGCCGCCCACGAGTGCGGTCACGCCGTCCAGCACCAGCAAGCCTACGTCTGGCTTGGGCTGCGTTCCAAGTTAGTACCTGCCGTACAATTCTCTAGCAAGATGCTCAACTACGTGATGATCCTTGGCTTCCTCGGATTGGGCTTTTCAAGCAGCATGACCATGTTGTGGGTGTGGGTAGGCCTCTTCGCCGTCACCACGCTGTTCTCCTTCGTCAC
>JANPAU010000332.1:0-2357 GCA_031430055.1 Akkermansiaceae bacterium
GACACACCTCAAGCAATTCGGTGGCTATGAACTCCCACGAAAGGCCTATCAAGCAGCGCTGCGTGATGCTTTGGCTGGGCAAAAGCAGTAAAATCCTCAATTCTTGAATTTTCGCTTTCCGCAGCAGCCGGAATGAGAATACTCCGCCCATCAGCAAGGATCCGGCCGGCTTAGCTCAGTGGTAGAGCAACTGATTTGTAATCAGTAGGTCATCGGTTCGACTCTGATAGCCGGCTCCATCTTAAATGTCTGCAATTTAAAAGATTGCAGGTTTTTTTGTGCTTTGGTGGTTTGTGCCCAAATACCTTCCTAATACAGGATTCACCCTCGCTCCCAGCGGCAAGGGGTGTCACCGGAAATATGAACACCCCGCAGTCAAAATCCCGGCCATCATTTCAGGACGCGATGAGGACGACGCCAAGGCCTATCTGGAACGCCACATTGTCGCCGGGTTTGAGCCCGTTGGTTTCCTTCCACTTGAAGCCGTCGCCGCTGGCCCGCCATGCGGTGAGCTTGTATTCCTCGTAAAGTTTGTAGGCCGTGCGGAGGTAAACGAGCGTCTTGCCAGTGCCGGTCTCCATTTCGATGCAGATGTCAGGGTCCGGGGAGAGCTTGGCGTCTTTCTCGGCGATGCCGTTTTCCGCGATGATCTTGCGCTTGTTGATCTCGATCTATTCCGACGTCAGGTTGGTGAAGTTCGTCTGGATATCGAAAATGTCGAAAATGTCGGGGTTTGTCCGTTGAGGACTTCGACGACGAACCCTGTCGCCTAACAAATTATGCTTTTGCTATAATTCTGGCTCCATTCACAATCGAGCTGAGTGCTGATCAGCTCCGATTTCCTCTCCCACACTATTGTTCGCATGATTCCGACCGAGACTGTGATCAGGGGATTGCTGGCTCTTCCGCCGAAAAACGGGGTGATCAGTCCCGCCCCGGGTCATCCCTCCACAAACACTTCAAAAATTTAACGTAATTTTGCATGTCAGAACCTGTCGAAATCGTTCCTGTAAACCCATCCAATCCCACTCCTCCCCTGTTGCTCGAAGACGTGTTCCTCGCGCCGCTTTTGCAAGCACTTCAAACTCCAGGAATCACCCGTTGCTGCTCCGCCGTCGATGACCCCTCAGTGGTCACGCTGGCCGTCCTGCGCGTGTTAGAAAACAGCAAGACCGGCCGTGACTTCATCCAAACCCACGGCATCCCCACCACCCCCGGCCTCACCCGATCTAACTACTTCGACAGCTTGGCCAGTCCGCGCCGCCTGAAAATGTTCATCGCCCTGGAACGCGAATTGCAACTCCAACAAATCCCCACACTCCGCGCCCAAGACGACCGCCTCGCCCACTTCAGCGAGCTTGATAAAATGGAAATCTGGGCTGCCGACGGCCATCACATCGCCCACGCCACCCACGATCCCCGCAAAGCAAAAGCATCTACATCCTCACCGCCTGGAAAGACAACCTCGCCCCCATGACCGTCATGCCGCGCCTGATCGACCGCACCAACCCCGCCAACGCGCTCGTCATCAGCGATGAAACCCTCTACTTCAACAACACCCCCGGCGTCTGGCGGCGGATCACCGCCAGCTGCCCAGACAGCGACGAGATTTACATCGCCCTGACCAACCAGATGACCCTCTCACCTGGAGCGCTCAACCAATGCCGCCGCCTGCGTTGAACCATCGAAAAAGCCTTCGACCAACAGGAACAAAAACTCGACGAACGCAAAGCCTGGAGCACCAGCGAAGAAGGCAAGCGCATCCAAGCGATCGCCATGAGCATCGTCCACAACCTCCTGCGCCTCTTCGAAGCCAAGCTCAAAAGCGAAGAGGGCATTGAAGACACCAAAGTCATCAAAGCCTGGCATAAAGATCTGGCCAAGCGTGTGGAAAAAGCCCGCGCCGCCGACCGCCACCTACCCACAAAACTCTACCAAGCTCTTTACCGGCCGACTGAAGTGAGCCTGCAATTCATTCGCTAGCTACGGGTAGGCCTCACGCGCCCGACCTGCTACAGGCGAGCTATCGAACAGCTCCGTCCCCTCATGCTGACCTATCTCTAACGTGTTAGGCGACAGGGTTCGGATTTTTAATTCCCAAGGTCGGAGAGGAATTTCACCCAAGTCTCACCCGCAGATCCCTCGCGCTCCACAACACCCCCGCCGCCGCCTTTCCACTCCCCTTCATCCGCCGCGCTCCGTCTTTCCGGCGCTCGGTAAATCTTTCGCGAGCAGCATCGAACGCCTCGTTGACAAACGCCTTGCTCCCGATCACCGCACCGTCCGTAAAATACCTCACCCGGCAGCGCAACATCGCCGCCAGCTTTAAATCCGGCAGAACCGTCCCGTTGTCCTCC
>JANPAU010000333.1:0-8676 GCA_031430055.1 Akkermansiaceae bacterium
CCCAAAATAGGACGCTTTCGCGGTCGCTCCTTTTTGCTTCGCTTCGAGAAACTTCAGTCCTTGTAGTGACGGTGGCGGCGCCGGCAACTCGAATACCATCGCCGGAAACGCCTTCTTCTCGGAAACAATCCGATTGCGGACCTCCACTCGCCGATGCTCCGCCGTCACCCGTTGCCAGGCAGAGGCATCGCGCCGGATCATCGATTCCCGCCAAGCATTGTAGGTCGTTTCGAGAGATGGACGCAGATCATCCTGCGCAACTGATAGATGTGCCAGAAGCAGCGAAAACCAAAAAATAAGTCGTTTCATGCACGAAACGATTGGACAAGATAGGCCATCTCACAACAAACAAATTGCGCGACGCTTCGATTGAGTGCTGCAATGGGTCAACAATGAGTAGTATTTTGCAGAGAGTGGCGCCGATCGGCGAAGCACGAGATCGGGAGATTTTAAAGGACGCAGCCACTTACGTTTACACCCAGCGACCGCAGGGCGATGTGCTCGCGCATTTGTTCTTGCCGGAATCCAGCGACCCCGCTCCGCGCCCGGTGGTTGTCTTTTTTCATGGAGGTTTCTGGGACACGCCCACTCCAACTCAGTTTGTCCCTCAGTGCCTGCACTTCGCCAGTCGCGGAGCCGTGGCGGTGGCTGCGGAAACTCGGACTTTGGTCAGAAATGGTACCGGCCCTTTGGAGGCGATCGAGGACGCGCGTGACCTCATTCGCTGGCTACGCCACAATGCAGACACTTTTAATCTCGATCCGAACAAAATCACGATCGGCGGAGCTGGCGGCGGTGCCTATTTGGCCCTGCTTTGTACGATGCCGAAACCGAAACATTTGCCACCGATCGATGGTCTCGAATGTTTTCCCCAAGCCCTTATTCTTTTCAGTTCTCTAGTCAACACCGCCACCAAGGGTGCGGGCGCGGATCGCTTCCCTGATGCGAAGACTGCCAAGCTTCTGAGTCCTACCAGCCTTATTCGGCGGAAACTGCCGCCGATTTTGTTCTTTCATGGGAAATCTGACCGCATCACGCCTTTCGATGAAGTGGATAAATTCCGCCGTCGGATGCGCTGGCGTAGCAATTCATGCGTAGTTATCGACTACGAAAAGGCGGATCACAGCTTCTTCAATTTCAACGTGAGCCATAAGAATTTCGAGAGCAGCATCAACGCTGCGGATCATTTTCTCGTGGATCATGGGCTCTTGCCTCCACAAACGGAAACAGAGATTCGCTAATCCAGTGTGATTTTGTGGTAATTACAAACATTCCATGACGAATCAACTAATTGAACTTCTCCGTCGCCGCATTGCCATCATCGAGGATCACTCGTGGCGAGACAGAGATCCGGCAGGGCAGCTTGAGGCTCTCAAGGATGTTTCTGAGCAGATTTCAGCATGGACCGCCGAGCACCGGAGTTCATGCGATGCGCAACTCCGCCATTATTTGGCAAATTCGAGTTTCCAAAAAGCCTTGGCGCATCTGGAAACGCTGGAGTGAGGCTAAATCCAATTCTGAAAATCCTTTTCAAGAATTCAGGCTGTCGTTACGTATTTCCCCGACACATGAAACCGTTTCTCACTCTCTTCAGCATGGCAGGTGTTGGCGCATTAGGTTACTTTGTAGAGCCTAGCTTGCGCCTTCAGCTGACCGGAACTGCCCCCGGCGCCAAAGGAAGCCTAGTGGTGCAGGAATTGGCCGATGGATCCAACCAGATCAATCTCTCCAATCTAACGCCCGAGCAACTCCCGCTGCGCGTCTTGCTCAAGACCGACGTCAAGGTCTCCGACGCCACCTCGGGCGTCACCATGCTCATCCAAGCAGGAAACCGAGTGAACCTTGTCAGCATCGACGGCGGCAATGCGGTGATTAGCCCAGGTGAAGGGGCTGCTCGTGGCACAGTGCCTGTAATTGAGACCGACCTTTTTCAGCAATTGATCGCCAATCCACCGATGCCCCCTGCTGCGGCAGGGACTCCCACGGGTGGGGAATCCGAGGAACCAGCAAGCGCGCCTGCACCTCCGCCCATGCCTGAGCCAGCTCCAGCCCCTCTGCCCACTCCTGTGGTAGAGCCAGCACCCGCTCCAGTCGGAGAGCCGGAACCCACTCCTGTCGGAGAACCTGCGCCCGTCGTCCCAGCAGAACCCGCTCCAGCTCCCGCCGTCGCACCGGGATTAGCCGATGTGGTCAAAGTGATGCAGGAGAGTATCCAAGCCAAGCAGATCACGGAGTTCGCCTCCGCCCAAGTCCTCGAATGGGTCGCGGCCGCAGACGAGGTCATCGACGGAGAAACTTACCAAACGGGGATCGCCTCATACAAAGCGGAGACCATTTTTGGAGTGAAAACCATTCAAGCCAAAGCCTTGATCAAAGGTGGGAAAGTCCAGCGCTGGATTTGGCCCAAAAGTGGCATGGACATCAAGTAAACCGGCCATTTTTGTCCGCGATTCCTGCGTGTGCGGAGTGAAACGTCCAGAGCTTTCATTTTTCTCTCGCAAACCCTTGCCAGCAAGCAGGCGGTAAGTTAATTCCCCCACCCCTATGGCAACTTTTCGTGTGTTGGTTTCTGACCCTATTTCTGATAAAGGCGTGGATGCGCTGCGCTCCGCTCCAGAGATTTCCGTCGATGTGATTACCGGCCTCAAACCGGACGAACTCCTCAAAATCATCGGCGACTATCACGGCCTCGTCATTCGTTCGGAAACCAAGGTAACTCCTGAGGTCTTCGCTGCCGCCAAGAACCTTAAAGCCATCGGCCGCGCGGGTGTGGGAGTCGATAACATTGACCGCTCGGCTGCGACTGACCATGGCGTGGTGGTGATGAACACCCCGAGCGGCAACACGATTTCCACCGCAGAGCACGCCTTCGCCTTGATGCTTTCGCTCGCTAGGAACATCGGCCAAGCTCACAGCTCGATGGTCGCTGGTAAATGGGATCGGAAGTCCTTTCAAGGCGTGGAAATGTTTGGCAAACGCCTCGCCATCCTCGGCATGGGCCGGATTGGCACCGAGTTTGCAAAGCGTGCGCAAGCCTTCGGCATGAACGTGGTCGCCTATGATCCCTTCCTCACCGCCGCCCGCGCCCAATCACTCAAGGTTGAGCTTGCGGAAAATGCCGCCGTCGCCCTCACCGGGGCAGACGTCGTGACCCTCCACATTCCGCTCACGCCGGAGACCCAGCACATTCTCAATAGCGAGCGTATCGGCCTGATGAACAAGGGCGCACTCATCATCAATTGCGCCCGCGGCGGCCTGGTGGATGAAGCCGCCGCAAATGCCTCGATCGCCGCCGGCCACCTTGCAGGAATCGCACTCGACGTCTACGAAGTCGAGCCACCACCCACCGATTTCCCGCTGTTTTTCGCAAAAAAATGTGTCTTCACTCCACACTTGGGTGCCTCCACCGCCGAAGCGCAAGAAAACGTCGGCATCGAAGTCGCCCACCAAGTGAAGAATTTCCTCCTCACCGGGGAAATCGTCAACGCGGTGAACATGCCCAACCTCGACAGCCGCACCCTGGAGAGCGTCGGTCCCTACCTCAACCTCGCCGACTCCCTTGGCAAGTTACTCTCGAAAATCGCGCCCGCGCAATGCGATGCTATCCGCGTTTCTTACCTCGGTCCGGTCTCGGAATTAGATACCGAATTGATCACTCGCAAGGTGCTCACAGGCTATCTATCTGGAGCCTATGATGCCTCACAAGTGAACCTCGTGAATGCTCCGGCGATTGCCAAGGCCCACGGCATCATCGTCTCGGAATCGACGGTTGCACTCGCCACTAATTGCACTGAACTCATCGAAGTCTCCGCCATCAAGGGCAGCGAAGTGTGCACCGTCGCGGGGACTTTCTTTGGCAAGTCCGCCCGCATCGTCCACATCGCCGGTCATTATGTAGAAACCAACCCCACCGGGAAATTCCTGTTTGTCGAGAACGACGACCGCCCCGGCATCGTCGGCACCCTTGGAACATCGCTTGGCAGCGCCTCTGTGAACATCGCCAACATGGCCCTTAGCCGCACCAGCGATCACAAACGCGCCGTCACCGTCATCGAAGTGGACACCGAGCCATCGACAGAACTGCTTGAAAAACTGCGGGCAACTCCCGGAATCATCCGGGTGCTCAGCTTCGAACTGTAAAAAAACATCGAATTTCGAAAAATCCGTTGCCAACTCCGTTTTAGATTACTTAACCTCTTTGCAGCATGAAAAAACTCTTAGTGATTGCCTCAACCTTCGCAGTCTTGACCAGCGTCGTCGTCGCCGACATCCACGCGCCCCCAGGATCCACTTACACGTCCTCGCGCAAGCTTGGCCGTGCGCTCAGCAACATCATGTATGGTTTCATCGAGATTCCAGAACAGATCGTTCGCAAGCAGGACCAATACGGTCGTAAGGCGACTCCATATGGAAGCGTAGATGGAACGAGCCGTGCACTTCGCCGCCTCGGCTACGGATTTTATGAACTCTTCACCTTCAACTGCCCAACTTATCGTGGCACTTTCAAGCCACCTTACGAGCGTTGCGGAGAAGATAATCGCATCGAGATGAACGTGCATGACGGCCTTTCGGAATTTCCACCAGAACTCGGTTTCGAGACCCATTTCAGTCACTCCCGCGTTCAGAATTTCTGATCTGCTTGAGGGCACCTTCTAATTTTCATCCCGCCAGTGGTTCGTCCGCTGGCGGGATTTTTGTTTCTTTTCTATCCGTGTGAGCCATCACCAGCACTCCGAAGTTACTATTGAAAAATTTGTCTCTTCCCGTGACCGGAATAGGACTGATAATACTCACTGCATGACTAGCAGCCACCCCAGCCCCCAATGCACCGCGATCATCGTGGCCGCAGGGGCCAGTAGGCGGATGGGCTTCGACAAGTTAGCCTCACCTCTCGCCGGAGCCCCGGTGCTAAGGAAGACGCTTGATGCATTCCTCGCAGCGGATTCGATCACAGAGATCATCGTCGTGTGCCCGCTCCAGCGCTGGGAGCAGATCATCGGCGGCGGCGAATATACCAAGCTGGTTAGAAGAATCGACGGCGGACTGAATCGCCAAGACTCAGTCGCCGCCGGGCTGCGTGCTGTCTCGAAATCCGTCGAGCTGGTAGCGGTCCATGATGGCGCTCGGCCACTCGTGGCTCCTTCCGATATCGATCGCTGCGTGGATGTCGCGCGAATCCATCGAGCCGCGACACTGGCACGACGCGTAACGGAGACGCTTAAGCGCTCCGACTGCGACGACTTCAGCGCAGGACCGATATCACGGGAGAATCTCTGGTTCATGGAAACCCCTCAAATTTTTGAGGCTTCTCTGCTCCGACAAGCCTACGAATTTATCGAGCAACAAAGTCTCGTGGTCACCGATGAGGTATCCGCCGTAGAGGCGCTGGGCACCCACGCGAAGTTCGTAGAATCCGGACACTCTAACTTTAAAATCACCACGCCTGCGGATCTCGCGCTGGCGGAAGCACTTTTACGATGAGCAAAGCAATTTATGAATGGCGACAGATTCCCAACGGCCCACGCCTCGCGGTGGCCACCGTAGCGGACTCCGAGTGCGTGGCACTCTCGATTTACATCCCCGCAGGAAGCCGCGATGAGTCAGGCTACCCGGTCGGCCTTGCTCATTTTCTTGAGCACATGGTTTTCAAGGGCACCGAGCGAAGAAGTGCACGGGAACTAAGTTTTGAAATCGAAAATGCCGGTGGCCAGCTCAACGCCTGCACCTCCGAAGACCAGACCGTCTATGAGGCTCGTGGCGAAGCAGACATGCTACCAGTGCTGGCAGAGGTGCTTTGCGACATGATCTGGCACGCAGCATTCCCCGAAAGCGAAATCGCCTTGGAGCGGGACGTCATCAGCGAGGAAATTACGATGTATAAAGAATCACCCGCAGACCACATCGGGGATCTAATTTCAAATGCGCTGTGGGACACTCATCCGCTAGGAAATCCAATTTCTGGTTCGATGGAATCGATCGCCGAGATCACGCGAGACACGCTCTTAAATTTCCGGGATCGCCACTATTTCCGCGAGGACGTCGTGATCGCGGTGGCAGGCCCATTCAAGATGGATGCCGTGGAGATGATGATTCTTCCCCATCTACCCAAGAATGATTTTCTAGCCGTTGAAAAGCCCCTGCCCTTTGTAAAAAAAGAAGGCATCCCGCGCAGTGTGACCGATGAGCGGGAAACCGATCAACTGCAACTCGCGCTGGCGTGGCACACCCCGGGTCGCCATGCAGAGTCACGCCACGCGTTGCGACTCCTCAGCACGATGTTAGGCGAGTCCGCGAGCTCTCGTCTTTTTCTCCAACTGCGGGAAGAACGCGGATTGTGCTATCAGATCAGCAGTGATGTGACATTTTTCGAAGAAACCGGAGCCTTTGAAATCAGCGCTGGGCTCGATCCCGAATCACGGGATGAAGCACTGGCATGTATCCAGCGGGAAATTGACGATCTCATGGCGAACGGCCCGTGCCCCGGAGAACTCGACCGAGCGAAACGCCTCACGATCGTGCAGAGTAAACTCGCATTCGAATCCACCGGAGCGCACGCCTCGTGGGCAGGAGAAGGTGTCTTAGACTTCGGCCACATCCCCTCGCCTGCCGAGTGGCGGGCGAAAGTGTTGGCGGTGACTGAAATGGATGTGCAAGCCATTGCTCGCGAGGTTTTCATGAATCAGACACCATCGCTGGCCGAAATTGGAGAAGCCAAGGATCGCTCGCCAAGTTCACGCTGATTCATCATTCGAGAAATTCATGCCATCGTCGTTCCACCCATTCACCAGTGAGCACTTCGCCGTGCTTGCGATCGGTGCGATGGTAACCGCTGGATTTATCTTCGCCGGAAAACGAGGTGGTGACTGCCGTAAGATTGCGAATCGCCTGTTAGCATTGCTCAATTTCAGCATCTACCCACTGAGCTTGGTCGCGTGGTGGTCACTCGATGCTCCAACATCCATCGATAATTTCCTACCCTTTCACTTGTGCGACATCGCTGCGATCACCGCGGGCATCGCGCTGATTACCCAACGACCGATTTTTTGTAAGCTGACTTATTTTTGGGGTCTAGCAGCCACGATGCAAGGGATCATCACCCCGGCGATCACCGTTGGCTTTCCCTCCGGACCCTTTGTGATGTTTTTCGTTCACCACTTCGCAGTCGTGACCGCCGCACTTTACATACCAATTGTCGATGGCTGGCGTCCCACGCAGGCTCTCTGGAGGGAAGTATTGGAAGTTTATGCTTGGTCGCTGGTATATTTGGCATTTGCCATGACTGCGAATTACATACTGGGTAGCAACTTTGCCTTTGCATCGCGTCCGCCGGACAACCCGAGTCTGATTGATCAACTCGGTGCTTGGCCGTGGTATCTATTCGCCATGCAAGCAGTCGGCTTAGTGTTTTTTTCCTTACTGGCTTTTCCATTCTTGAGGAAGCCTCGAACAACTTAACTCCGGATTCAAGACCCCACTAGCAACCGTGCACACACTCAACGGTTGGGCGGATGTGTTCGACGCGGGTCGGCTTGAAGGCAATCACAACGGACTCACCGACGTCTATGCTTCCCACCCGATTCTTAATCGAACTCACCTATACCTTCTGACAGGTTAGCCGGCGGATAGTGAAATCAACGAGTCGGTCAAACGAAATGACTCGTTAGGATTCCGTCAAGTTGGATGGCATCGCTGCAAACGCCATTTCGCATAGCCCGATAAAGGCTTCTTCCACCAAGCTCGGTTCACGCTTTGGAGAGTGAAAAACGCCCCATTCCCGGGTAATGCCAGGCTCCTCAATGTTGACAACCTTCAGGCTTCCCTCCGTAATTTCCCGGGCGGCCACCCAAGGCGCGATGACTCCGACTCCGATTCCAAGTTTGGCCATTTCCTTGATCGCTTGCATATCACCTAACACCAAAGGTTTCTTGCCACGCCCTCCTTTTTGTTCGAGCCATTCCTCGATCAACCGATGAGTCTCAGTCGCCTTGGCATAGATGATCAATTGATGGTCATTGATGCTTGAGAGCACGGACGAACGATCAATCGCCCACGGATGAAATGGAGACACCACGAACGCCAAGCGGTCGCTGAACATCGGTCGATAGCCATCACCTCTCTTCCCTCTTGGCTTCAAGCCGACTACCAGATCCAAGTCCGCACTGGCCAGACGATCCAACAGCAACGTGGTATCACCCGCATCGATCACCGGTTCACAACGCGGAAAGCAATCGCGGAACTCTCGGAGAACCGACGGAATGAGAAAACGGCAAAGACTGTGAGGTGCACCGATCCGGATTCGCGTTTGCCCCCAGCGTCGCAGGCCATCGAGATCGCGGCTGGCTTGTTCCAGTTCGAAAATCACTCGTTTGCACCGGCGAAGGAGCAACTCACCTTCCGCCGTGACGGCCACTCGCTTTCCTGTCCGATCCAGCAGGCGGCAGGACAACTGCTCTTCCAAAGTGCGCAGCGAATGACTGACCGCAGATTGAGTCACGAAGATTCTTCGAGCAGCAAGCGTGAAACTTCCCTCCTCGACTACCGCCACAAATGCCCGTAATTGCCTTAAATCTGGAACCCAGTCCATAGATGAATTTCTTTCGTTGGAAACCAGCTTGAGATGAGCATTGCTCGTGCCACCTTGCAGGATGAAATCGTCGATATCTGGCAGCACAACCG
>JANPAU010000334.1:0-2421 GCA_031430055.1 Akkermansiaceae bacterium
CAAGCCGCCGAGTGGGATGCCAAAGGAGCCAAGACTGGCACTGCCAATAACAACGCGGGCGAACTTGAACTCTTGCTCAATCAGACCATCGACAAGCTCCTTGCCGAACCTTTTATAAACTCATGAAACGTAATACCACTATCGCACTCTTCTACACCAGCGTAGCCTTGATCTGCGTCAGCATCGTTAGCATCGCCCTGTGGTTAAGCAAAGGACTCAATACACCCTATCAGGCTCCGCTCGTCGTCAACACTGGCAAGGACACCGCCAGCCAATGGTTTGAAATCGCCAAAGACCTCCCCGCCGTCAATCAAGACAACCAAGCCGTCAAACTCTCCGACCTGCGCGGCAAGGTCTGGATCGCCGCAGAATTCTTCGCCATCTGCCCGCACTGCGCCGTGCGCAATGGCGAGGAACTCCGGAAAATCTACGACGAGTTCAAGAACCACCCGGATTTTCACATCGCCTGCATCTCCGTGGACCCGGCAAACGACAAACAGGAAAAACTCGCCGACTATGCCAAGGCACTCAGCGCAGAAACCAAAAACTGGTGGTTCCTCAACGCTGGCGATGCCAAGACGACTCACGAGTATCTTGAAAAGGAACTCAAATTCTTCGGCATCCGCGAGCGCACCGATCCACTCGATATCGAGGCCAATGGTAGATACGCCCACGACCTCGGCTTCATTCTGGTGGACCGCGATTTCAAGGTGATCGGCAAATGGCCGCTTGCCGATGCCCGCTCCGAAGACGCGAAAAAGCGTGACCCCGATCTCTATCAAAAGCTCAAGAACGAACTCTTCGGCCGCATCCGCCAAGAGCTTGAGAAAAATGAAACTCCCGGCATCTGATGAATGATGAACGCAAACAATGGCTGACTCGTGCGCCGCAGGAAGAGCTTTCGAAAAAACTCTGCCTCGCCGCGTGGATTCTATCCGCCACCGTATTGTTGCTCGTCGTGGCCATGCAGAAAATCAAACTCCCGCTGCCCGAGAGCTGGTCCACCGCCTTTTTACCGCCAATTCACGCCGGAATCAATGCGGTCGCCGCTGTGGTCTTACTCATCTCGGTGATCTCAATCAAACTCGGAAACGTCACGCTTCACCGGGCGGCGATGGTCTTCGCCATGCTTCTCTCCGTGCTCTTCCTCCTTTCCTACGTGGCCTATCACATGACCAATGATCCCACCCGCTACACCGGCACCGGCACCATGCGGACCGTCTATTTCCTGCTCCTCATCACCCACATCGTCTCCGCCGCAGTCAGCCTGCCATTCATCCTCTTCACCTTCATCGCCGGTTGGACGAACCGTTTCGCCGCCCATCGCAAGCTCGCCCGCTGGGTGTTCCCGCTGTGGCTCTACGTCGCCATCACCGGGCCGATCTGTTACTGGATGTTGAAGCCGTATTATTGAGCACAGAAAACCCAAAAAAGCCTCCATCCTTGCGGATGAAGGCTCTTCTGAAAACGGTTTCAATTAGAACGCCACGCGAGTGCGCGAACCGGTGGATAAAACACGGACGCGATCACCTACGTTGAACTGTTCGTTCGCGCTGACTTCCTGCACCACGGCGACTGAGCCACCAGAATCGAGACGCACGGTGATTTCGATACCATTGCGGGATCCCATCGCCTGTTGCGCGTGGGAACCGACGGCACCACCCACCAGCGCTCCGCCAATGGCCCCTGCGGTGTTTGAAGTTCTGCCGCTACCGATGTTGCTGCCAAGTGCACCGCCGGCGAGACCACCGATGAGAGTTCCGGCGGTGTTACCACCTTCAATTTTCACATTGCGGATCGAGGTGATCCGGCCGGGGCTAACCGACTGCGCTTGACGCGCTTCATCGCGCGAAAAAGTGCTGCCGTTCATGCTATCCTGAGCACAGGATGAGAATAAAGCGATGACAGGGAGGCAGATAAGAAGTTTTGATTTCATCACGAAAAAACTAGCGGGCCAGGGAATGAATGCAAGCGTCCATTTACCGCTGGAATCGACCTCGCCTCCTTCAACGAAAACGACATTAGTATACCTCGCTGAAGGACAGCCCGAGGTCATTTTCCAGCTTGGTGATCTTGGCTCGCTCTCTTGGCTCGATGAGGCTGATGGAGATGCCTTTTTTCCCAGCCCGAGCAGTGCGACCACTGCGATGGGTGTAGTATTCCATCTGCTCGGGGAGTTGGTGATGAATGACGAAGGAGAGTCCCTCTACATCGATTCCACGAGCGGCGACGTCGGTGGCGATGAGAAATTGGGTGCGTTCTTTTTTGAAGGAACGCATCACCGTATCGCGCTCCTTCTGGGTGAGATCGCCTTGCAGGACATCGACCGGAAACCCCTTCGTGGTGAGTTGTTTGCCGAGGATGATGGCACCCGCCTTGGTGCGACAGAAAATCACACCGCGTTGGTCTTGTTGACGCTTG
>JANPAU010000335.1:0-3600 GCA_031430055.1 Akkermansiaceae bacterium
CCGCGCATCGCTCACTCGGGGTGGAAGTCTATTCGCGGGTGGATGTGCTGCTGGATTCTCAAAATCGTCCGTTCGTACTGGAAGCCAACACGATTCCGGGTATGACAGAGACGAGTTTGCTGCCCAAGGCTGCCGCTGCCATTGGGATTTCCTTTCCTGAGCTATGTAAAACCATCGCCGAGATTTCCCTCAAACTCCGCTCCTAACATGTCAAAACGCCAAACCAGCAAAGTCCGCCGTCACTCGCGCTCTAAGGTGCTAGAGGTCCGAGTCATGTCGCCGCGCATCGCTTGGCTTGGGCTGCTGAAGCTCACCGGGAGCACGATGAAGTATACTCTCGCGCTCGCCGCCGTCGCGGGAATCGGCTGGGGCGTTTGGCAAGGAATCGAGCGGGCGTTTTATAAAAATCCAGATTTCCAACTCAAGGTGATCGATCTGAATTCAAACTCGGTGATTGATGAAGCCGGCCTCGCCGAGATCGTCGGCATTGACCCACCGCCGAGCTTGTTTGACATCGATATCGATGGGGTCACGACCAAGCTCAAAGCCTTGCCCGGCATCGCAGAAGCCAAGGCCGAACGGCATCTTCCCGGCACTCTGGTGGTGCGCGTCGTCGCCCGGACTCCGCGGGCTTGGATCTCATGTCCGCAAGTCGGGTTGTCCGAAGTGCGCCACCGCGGCGGCCTGTTAGTAGATCGTGGCAGTGTCGCTTATCCCTGCCCGGAAATGCAGTTGGAGGGCGCGATGAATTTGCCGATGATCCATCTCCCGCATTCGGAAAAATTTCCCATCATTGCAGGTCAGTCGCTGGGGCATCCGGAGCTGGCCCACTGCTTCCGCTTGCTGGACTCGGCGCATGCGGCGGACCCTGAGTCGATTCACTGGATCGACTCGGTGAAACAGGTGAATGCTTGGTCCTTGCTGCTGGTGACCCGCCAGGGAACTTCGTCAACCTTCGGGCTTGGAGATCACGAGCGGCAGATTCACAATCTCCGCACTGCGATGGACCATTCAAATCAAAAAGGCTATACCATCGAGACCATCAATCTCATTCCGCAAAGAAATATCCCCATCACCCTGCGCAGTGAAGCGCCCGTGCCCCGCGCAGTCCCGGTTGCCGAGCCAAGTGCCGAGGAAATCCGCGATGATCGCCGCGCACGGGATCTGAAAACTCTCATCAACCGTAACTGATCGATTCCCGTAGTTCTAACTCCATGGCACGTCGCACAAAAATTCATGTCGGACTCGAGATCGGCACCAGCAAGACCTGCATTGTCGTCGGCGAGGTGAAGGCGGACAGCGCCGTCAAGATTCTAGGCATCGGCGTGACAAAAAGCGCCGGCGTGCGCAAAGGTGAAATTTACGATTTCTCGCAAGCTCGCGCCTGTCTTAAGGACGCGATTGCAAAAGCTGAAGACGCAAGTGATGTGGAAATCGGCAGTGTTTTCCTCGCCGTCTCAGGTGCCCACATTCAAGGCATCAATCACCGCGGGACCTATCGCTTACCCGATGGTGAGCCGACGGTGACCGCCGAGCATGTCGAAGAAGCACGCACCATCGCTCGCGAGGTCCACATCCCGCAAGATCACGTCTATCTGCACCCGATCATCCGGAATTATTTGCTCGATGGACTGGAGCACTCGTCCACTCCCGTCGGACTTTTTGGGAAAACAGTCGAGGCAGACTTTCACGTAGTCCACGGCATCGGCACTCGCATTCAGAACAGCATCAAACTGGTTAGAGAAATGCCGTTAGAAGTCGATGATATCGTTTTCTCACCCATCGCCACGGCGCAAATGGCGCTCGATCGTGAGCAGCGTGAGCGCGGCGCACTGGTCATCGACATCGGCGGCGGCACCACCGACTACGCGCTCTATCTGAATGGGGCCATCGCCGCATCCGGCTGCATCCCCGTCGGCGGCGACCACGTCACTAACGATATTCACCTCGTCACCGGCCTGCCATTTTCAAAAGCGGATCGCCTAAAAATCATGGAAGGCGACGCCTCCGCCGACCCCGCGAAATCGATCGGCATCGCCAAACTCACTGACGACCGTGGCTTCGCAGAAGTGGAAGTGGGCCGCAGCATTCTCAATGAAGTGATCCGCCAGCGGCTCGAAGAAACCCTCAAGCTCGTGCGGGCACGCCTGCCAGAAGGCGCGGTCGAGTCCATCGGCGCTGGCGTCTTCCTCACCGGCGGCACCAGCCTGATGCGCGGCTTCAGTGAGCTGGCCTTCGACGTCTTCGGCAGAGACATCTATCGCCCCGAGCCGCCGGAAATCAGCGGAGTCCAGGCGAGTTTCAAGGACCCTCACTACGCCACCGCCATCGGGCTGATTCGCTACGCGCAAATTCTCGAAACCGAGCGCGCGGCCCCGCCCGGAGTGTTAGGGAAAATTGGCCGCATGTTCTGGCCTTTTGGTAAGTAAAAATTTCAAATCTCAAATCCCATTCCACCATGATCCCTTATTCTCGCGATCCCCATCATACCATTCCCACGTCCTCGGTGAAAATCATCGGCCTCGGTGGTGCCGGTGCTAACATGCTCGAGCGAATCGCGCTTGATGGCATGGAAGGAGCCGAGTTACTCGCCCTCAATACGGATGTCCGGACACTCGCGACTTGCTTGGCCCGGGAAAAAATCCAGCTCGGCGTGAATCTAACCAAAGGTCTCGGTGCGGGAGGAGATCCCGAACTCGGTCACCAAGCTGCTTTAGAAGCCGAGGAACCCATCCGTGCTTCGATCAAGGGTCGCCGGATCGTGTTTCTCTGCACCGGTCTCGGCGGCGGAACTGGCTCGGGCGCTGCGCCCATCATCACCCGGATTGCCCGTGAAGAAGGGGCCTTCGTCGTGGTCTTCGCCACCATGCCCTTCGCCTTCGAGGGGAAACGCCGCCGCGATCAAGCGGAAACCGCGCTCAACGAACTCGCCGTCCTATCCAATGCGCTGGTCACCTTTGATAACAACCGCATGGGTGAACTCGTACTCGCCAAGCAAGGCATTCACGAGGCCTTCGGCGCGGCAGATCACATGATTTGCGAGTCGATCAAAGCGGTGATTCGCCTCGTCGTCCGCCCTGGCATCATCAACGTCGGCCTGGATGACTTGATGAGCGCGCTGCGGACTAACCGGTCACGCTGCCTATTCGGCTCCGGCATTGCCGATGGCAAAGACCGGGCGATCAAGGCGCTGCGAAACGCGCTCAATAGTCCGCTTCTCGATCAAGGCACTTTGCTGAAGGATGCTCAAACGGTCCTAGTGCATCTATCAGGTGGGGAAGATTTAACCTTGTTTGAAATCGAGCTGTTGATGCAGCGCTTGCAGAAGTTTGTTCCGGACACAGCACATGTGTTATTCGGTGCCGCCATCGACCCTGCGATGGGCGATTCACTCTCCATCACCTTGATCAGCGCGCTTCCCGAAGATTTCCTCGCCATGGCACCGCGGGATTCGCTCAGCCATCGGTCTCAGGAAAATCCGATTCTCGAGCCGAGCCATGGCTTCACTCCGCCCTCACTGAAGCTTGCGGACTTCGAAACCATCGCGGCACCGGAGCCGATCATCGAAGTGAAGTCGAGTCCGGTAGCCGTGGCTGTGCC
>JANPAU010000336.1:0-13506 GCA_031430055.1 Akkermansiaceae bacterium
GCACCGGCATCGCCAGTGCATCCGCCGCAAGGGAACCTTCGTAAGCTGAGATCCATCGATTCATTCCGCTGACTTCGCTCGGGATCGAATCCGATCAACTGATTTTCTACGTAGATGCTTCGATAAAAATTGAACAAATCAGAGCTTCATTTGTCTACAACCGCGATTGGAGGGTATCAGCAGTAAAGTCTGACCCGCTAGAAAATAGGGTGCCGATTGTCATCGCCTCCTCAAAATCCTTTGACTGTTATTATGGTTCAAAAATGCTGTCCGGCTTGTTGTGGAATTGGATCCTACCTGGGGCAGAAATGGGTGCAAGATGAGACCGGGGTTTCGATCTACTCCCGAGTCCCCGTGAGAAAACCCTGTGAAGTCTGCGATGGCTCGGGCCGCTTGATAGAGTCCGAGAAATTCTACATCCATCATGGTAACTCCCACTCCATCCACCAAGCACCTGGATTGATGGGCATCCGGTTAGGACTTGATCAGGCTTTGGGATACCTCATTTTAATCACGCTGATAGGCTATGCATCACTTCTTCTCGTTAAGGGAAATTTCGAATTGTCAGGATGGCTCAAAATTGCCATCGCGCTTGAAGCGGCGATTGTGCTACTATTCATCCTTAAACACTTCCCGGCATCCACGCGGATTTTGAGATGGTGTACCTTGATGGTATTTCTATTGATCGTGTGCGGAGGTTTCGCACTGGAATATTCCCGCTAACTTCTGGCGAGGGCGGTGGCGGCGATGTGAGCGGTCGTCCAAGCGGCTTGAAAATTAAATCCGCCAGTGATGCCGTCGATGTCAATGCACTCGCCGACGAAATAGAGTCCGGGGATGACGCGACTTTCCATGCTTCGGAAGTCGATGGAGCGGCGCTCAATCCCGCCGGCGGTGACGAATTCATCTTTGTTGGTGGTCTTGCCAGCAGCCTCGAAACGCGCGGACTTCAGGGCATTTACGAGGTCTGTCGTGGCGGATTTGGAGAGGTGACTCCATGTCACTTCATCGCCGATGCCGCAGCAGGAGACGATGCGCTCCCAGAGGCGGCGAGGGATCGGTGAGACCGGGGTATTACGGATGAGCTTGGCACTTTGGTCCCGGCGGATTTCTGCAAATCGTTGTTTCAGAGCATCCATTCCCAAGTCCGGCAGCCAATCGATGACAAACGAAAACTGGTGGTTCGCCTCTGCCAAAATACGGGCCTCCCAAGCGGATAGACGCAAGACAGCAGGGCCGCTGAAACCGCGGTGGGTGACCAAAAGTGGGCCTAACTGGCTCGCGTTCGAGGATTCCCGGCGGATGGAAACCCGTGGATGCGCTAGGCCGGCCAAGTCGCTGATGCGGGGATCGCTGACATTGAAAGCGAAGAGTGAGGGGACTAGCGGCTCGGTAGGCTGCGTGAGCAATTTTAACTGATTGAGCAATGGACTGGCCTTGAGCGAGCCAGTGGCAAAGCAGACAGCACGAGCGAGGACAGGCGCGGATTGACCGTCGAACTGGAGCGAAAAGTTACCATCGGCGAGGCGTTGAATGCCGGTCAGCGGGTGGTTTTTCAACAAAGGAATGCGACACTCGTCCGCTCGCTTCAGGAAACACTCGATGACCGTGTCCGAGCAGTCCGTGATGGGAAACATCCGCCCGTCCGACTCGGTCTTGAGGGTGACGCCGAAGCGCGCAAACCACTCGACCGTGTCAGACGGCTGCCAACGATGAAATGCGGCTAACAGCTCGCGAGAGCCGCGCGGATAGTTTTTCGAAAGCTCACGCGGGTCGAAGCAGGCGTGAGTGACATTGCAGCGTCCGCCGCCGGAGATCCGGACTTTTTGGAGGAAGTGAGCGCCTTTTTCGAAGATCGCGACGCTGCGATCCGGCGCTTGCTCCGCATATTGGAGCGCGGTGAAAAATCCGGATGCACCGCCGCCGATGACGGCGAGATCGAGAGTGGATGGGAAAGAGTTCAGAGCAGTTGCATGGTCGTGATTCCGTAGATAGGGCCAAATGGAGAACCCACCTCTTGCAGAGAAGGGCCGGAGAAACAATCCATTTTTCGCGCTCGCTGGCTCGGAAACTCATGCGTGGATCGGCGGCATCTGAGATTCCAGAAAATCCACGGCTCGGTTTTCCGACCAATACTCACCCGCATTCTCGAAAGAGGTAAAGCCGACATGCCCGCCTGTGGCAGGTGCCTCAAAATGAAAACGACTGCTGCCAATCGCCTCCTCTCGGGGGTAGCAGCCTGGTCCGAGAAATGGATCATTCAGCGCATTGATGAGCAAAGTGGGCAGTTCAATGTGCGGAAGAAATTGGCGGGAACTGTTTCGAGCCCAGTAGTCCGCCGCGTCACGGAAGCCATGGATGGGCGCAGTGAAGCGGTCGTCGAATTCTTGGAACGTCCGGATGCGGTCGAGCCCGGACAGATCGAGCAGCTCGGGGAACATGCGCTTTTTCACTCGGATCTTCGCCCGCATGGCGACGAGAAAGCGGTCCATGTAGATCCGGTTGGAGGGCAATGCGAGTTGCCGCGAAGAACACGCGAGATCGCAAGGCACCGAGAACACCACCGCGCAATGAAGACGGGATGGAAGCTCCGTCGGGCGCTCGCCGAGGTATTTCAAAGTGAGGTTTCCACCCAGACTGAAGCCGATGAGGTCGATGGTCTGTGCCGGATGATGGGCAAGTGCGTGGTTGACAACCGCATGCAGATCCTCCGTCGCGCCGCTGTGATACATCCGCAGCAAGCGATTTGGCTCCGTCCCACAGCCGCGGAAATTCCACGTAAGCACATCCCAGCCCCGGCGAAGGAGGGCAGCAGCCATTCCTTGAATATAGCCTGTTTTCAGGTCCGCTTCGAGGCCGTGAGACAGGATCGCTAGGCGAGAACCGGCGTTTCCCGACCATTCGAGATCGATGAAATCTCCATCGCTCAACTCCAGTCGTTCGGGCCGGGAGGACAGCCGCGCCAAGCGCCGGAAGAGGGCAGGGTAAATCGTCTGCACATGGCCACCCGGCAACCATGAGGGGGCCCGATAGGTGGAATTCTGAATGAGCGCCATAAAAATGTATCCGAGAAATAGCTGCGGAGGAACGCTGCCACAAGGCACCAACTCAGAATCCTCCATTCATTCACCACTTCCGTTGAGAATGACACTTGTCAGTGCCGGACTCCCAGTGTAGCCGTCCGGCAGCGGAGGAAAAAATTCCGCCATTTGTATTCATGACATTTTTCATCATCTGGTGCCTCGTGGGCCTCGCCGTCGGTATTGTTTTCGCCTCATTTTTCGAATGGACCCTTCATAAATATGTGATGCACCGTCCTGTTGGGAAATTTCGCTACGCCTTCCAAGCCCACGCAATCGTTCACCACGGGACATTTAAAGCGGACAAAACTTACCATTTGCATGATGAAAAAGACAAGGAAACCATCCCGATGGCTTGGTGGAATGGCCCGGCGATTATCCTGATCGGCGCGATCCCCTTCGTGATCATTTCCTTGTTCACCGGACAATGGGCATTTGTGCTGGGCGGCGCGTTGGCCTTCACCTCCTACTACCTTTTTTACGAATACATTCACTGGTGCATGCATTTACCGAAAGCCCGCCGCGTGGAAAAACCTTGGTGGTTCCGCAGGCTCAATGGCCACCACCTCTTGCATCACCGCTACATGCACAAGAATTTCAACGTCGTCCTGCCGATCGCTGACATTTGCCTCGGAACCTTCATGGCCCGCGCCAAGACCCGCTTCGCCCAAGCGACCGGACCTTCGGTGCCAGATATTCAGCCGCTGGCCTGATTTCAGGGTGGAAAGAGAATGCTGGAGTTTTCGATTCGGAGTTGCTAAATATACAGCACACCCAATTGATCCTATGAAATTCCTACTGTTACTCCCGATCCTAAGCCTTGCCTTTTTTGCCAGTTCCTGCCGCACTGCCATACCCTTGGACCCAATGACCATGAAGCCTTCCTGCAAGTGCCTTCCCGGCAACTTCAAACAAGATGGCACCTGCTGCAATGGCTCTGCGGTCCACGCGAGCAAGTGATTCTCTCATGGCGTGGTGAGAGCCTCGGTTGCAGGATTCCTAGCTGAATAGTCCTCTTTTAGCGAGGTATGCGATCCACGGCTCGAAATCCAAGTCCGGGCAACTGAGTCTGGAAAGCTCAGTCAGTTCCGATAGACTGCGCCGACCGTCCATCGCCGCCAGCACCTGATAGTGCGCCGCCGGAAACGCGCAGGTCCGGTGCCACGCATCAACCAAAGGCAAATTCCGCCGCGCGCACAACAAGCGGAAAACATCCAGACACGGAAACTCCGGTGGACTGGAATCGTAACTCACAGGCTCGATCCTGGGCAGTAGCCAGCCGCGAGTGATCCCGTCGAAAATCAATTTCGTCGTGGATCGGACATCGTGATCTGGGAGGAGAGTCAACCATTGTTCCGCAGAAATCGATGCCGGGGCAAATCCATGGATCACTTGCAAAAGTTCTTTCGCCGCAAGGTCCGCAGGCGTAGGCCCCACTCGCAAGGAGAACTCCAGCATTTTCTCAAGCGAAACCTTTCCCACCACCGGCGCATCATCACGGCACAAGACGCCGGAGCGAAAAGTCCGCCCTAACGCCTCATCCACCGCAGTTTGAAAACCGAGCGGATCTTGCACTTGGTTTCGCAGTTCCAACAAAAACTCATCGCTTAGCTCGGAGGGAATGTTTGCCCCAGGATCCGACTCGCCCAGCCAGCGCAACCCAGCATTTCCCGCCGCGCTGACGAAACGGTCAAGCGGCCATGGATCATTGACCGGACCGAAATCATCGAAGGCAAGAATCGACGGACCGCGGTCGAGCATGTCCTCAATGATCGCGAACGCCAGATCACTTGGAGCTGTAATCGTTTTCAAAATCTCCAGCGCAGAAACCTCATCTCCTCCTCCGGCCTGTTGGATCGCCCGGACTTTTGCGATGACTGGCAACCGTGGTCTCCACCCACATTCGAGATTGAAACTAATCGTCGCGATCCCCGCCGGACTGAGATGCTTGCGGCAAAACAGCAGCAAAGTCGCTTTGACCTCGTCCGGCACCCAAGAAAAAAATCCATGTGCGATGATGAAATCAAATGGTCCATTTATCGGCTGAAAATCCATCAGATCGACCGCTTGGAAATTGATGTTTCCAAGCCCCACCGCCGCCGCCCGGTCGTGCGCTTCTGCGATGGATCGCTCTGCGAGATCGATGCCGGTGAAGTGACTTTCCGGCCAGCGTTGCGCCAGCGGGATCAGGTTGTGCCCGGAGCAACAACCAATCTCCAGAATCCTCGCCCGCCGCGGATGTGGCACCTCAAGCCCGCCCATCTGCGCCGCCACGGCCGATACCGCTGGGTCCGACAAGGGATGACTCATCGGCGGATAGACCTGCTTTTGGTAAAGCTCATGGATCGCGTCTGACATGGCGTTAGGAAATTCTCTTCACCGCCACCCGATCCCAAAACACTCGGTCGCGAGCTCGGATTTCCAGATCTCCAGCGATTCAAAACGAGTGTGAAAAGTTCCCGTGCGGCACATCCGGGACGAATGTTGAGCGGGTGGATGCAAAGAGTCGAGGACTTCAGTCTGTCGTCCAAAAAGAAAACCATTCAGTTGATCGCAGATCGCTGGGAGAATGGTCGCTAGCATTCCCTCAGGAATCATCTTTCTGCCCTCTCAGTGACGCTGGGCGTAACCACCCCGGGCAACGGACTGGAGCGGAATTCTCAAGCGACATCTTCTTAAATCGAGATACCCTGAAAGAGTAATCCTTAACGTGGCAGTTCGATTTTCTCCCCAAGATGAATGGGTCGGGTATTCAAAAAATTAACATCTAACCACATTTTCACCCGCGCACCCACTTCGCGGATTTTGGTCTTGAGGCCGCCGGCTTGGGTATCCACATCTTGCGCGTCGAACCCATAGGCATTGATGCCATTCGCCTGCGCCAAGTAGATCGCCCGTTCATTCTGGAACCGCTGGCTGATGAAGAGAACCGAGTCCGCACCAAAGATTTCCTTGGCCCTTACGACGGAATCCAGCGTCCGCAATCCGGCGTAATCACAGACGATTCTTTTGCTGGGAATCCCGCGTTCAACGAGGGCTTGGCGCATTTTCTCCGGCTCGTTGTAATACTGGCTGCGGTTATCTCCCGAGACGATGAGAGTCTTGATTTTCCCAGATTTCCAAACTCTCACCGCCGCGTCGATGCGGTAGCGGAAGTAGAGGTTTTCCCGGCCACTCACTCGGTCAGTCGTGCCGAATACAAGACCGACTTCGGTCGGCGGCAAATCAGCGACATCCGCGAACAAGTGCCCGCGCGAACCCCAGATCGCCGTGAAATTTGCGTAAGCGACCACCATCACCAAGCCGATGACGAGGAGTAGAGAAACCCAACCCAAGCGGCGTAACCCGACTCCGATCCTGCGCTTCACAGACTTCGCGTCGTTTGGAGTTCCACCGGTCGAGACGGCCACTGCAGCAACGACTTCATCGCATCCGAGAAACCACCGATGAGCGCCTCCTCCGGGGCGATGACCCGCAGCCGATGCGCCATCTCGACGAAGTGAACCTCGCGAAAGCGCCCGATCCATTCGCCGTCCACCTGCACCGGGACATCGACATCCGCCTGTACGGTGAATTCCTCCGCTTGCAAGTAAGTGGTCGAGGCCATCAGATCGATGCCTCCGAAGGCTAATCCTCGCAAGGAATCCAGCACCAAGCGGTAACCCGCTTCCTTGTAAATGAGCACATCCAGCTTCGAATCGTGGTTACTGGCATTTCGAAAAAACTTGAAGGGTCCGCCGTAGAGCGAGCCATTTCCAGCAAGCACAGCCACGCCTTCTTCGCGCCTGCCATCCGCACAAATCACTTCCAGCTTCGGAGGTTTCGCGCCGAGCACTTTCACTGCCGCTAGCAGGTAAGCGAGCGGTCCGAGCATTTTTTTGGATTCCCAAGTGGTTTCTTCGATGACCAACGCGTCAAAGCCAACCCCCGCCATTTGCACGAACGGCGCACCATTTGCCCCGAACAAATCCACGTCTTGGACGAATCCACGCTCGATGACTTGGAACGCTTGCTCTAGCGAGTCGAAGGGGATTCCCATTTCCCGGGCGAACACATTCATCGTTCCCGCTGGCAGCACTCCCAAAAGTGTCCGAGATCCCACCAAGCCATTGACCACTTCGTTGAGCGTGCCGTCGCCACCGGCGGCGATCACTACTGGCGCACCTTGGGCGGCAAATCGGGCGGCGATTTCGCGCGCCTCCCCGGCGTAATTTGTCGGATGAAGCTCCAAGCGCTCCGCATGGCTCTCAATAAACCGCAGCACCCGCCCGCCCTTTTGACTGCGGGCGCGGGGATTGAAAATGACCGGATACCGGTGCGGTTTCTCCATGCCGGAGTTTTCACCCATCTGGACCAAGTTCGCAACCCGTTTCCGCCGACTCCGCCGTGGAATGGAAACTGGGACGATGGAGCAACCTGAGCGGATGGCGCTCGAAGGATTGACAGTTGACCGCTCTTGGGGCAACGGGTAGCCCTTATGAAGGATCGAAAGCGAAAATAACATTTCTAGCTGTAGCCTCCCATGCAACTCTACCCTTCCTCTCCGATTTCGCCACTTCGCGCGTTCATTCAACTCGCGATGGTGGCGGGCACCTTGTTCGGCGCTCAATTTTTCAAAACGGATTGTTGATTCATACTGACTAAAAATTAGCGATGCCGCTGCTCACGAAAGATTTCGACTACCACCTTCCCGAGGAATTGATCGCGGCACGGCCACTTGCTGAGCGCTCCGCCTCACGGATGTTAGTTGTGCACAAAGATAGCGGCCGCATCGAGCACCGGATGTTTTGTGACTTCCCCGACTACCTGCGGCCCGATGATTTGCTCGTGCTCAACGACACCAAAGTCATCCCCGCGAGGGTCTTCTCGGACGATGGGAAAGTCGAACTCCTCTGCCTCGACCGGCTTTCTCCACTCGAGTGGCGCTGTCTGGTCCGACCCGGCAAGCGCATGAAGCCTGGCCGCACGGTGAGCGTGGCCGGCATCACAGGCACCGTCACCGAGGTCTTCGAAAATGGCGACCGCCTCGTCCGCTGGGACACGCGGGTGGATCTCGACAAACACGGTCACCTCGCCCTGCCGCACTACATGGGCCGTGATGACGAACTCGCCGACCGCGACCGCTATCAGACCGTATTCGCCCGCGAAGAAGGGGCAATCGCCGCACCCACCGCCGGGCTGCATTTTACACCGGAGCTGTTGGAAAAAATCTCCCACGTCTTCCTCACGCTTCACGTTGGAGTCGGAACCTTCCGCCCGGTGAGCGCGGAGGTCGTCGCAGATCATATCATGCATTCCGAGCGCTACATCGTCAGCGCGGAGACTGCGGAAAAAGTCAATGCCGCCAGGCGTGTCGTCGCGGTGGGCACGACGGTCACACGCGTGCTGGAATCCATCGGCCGCCCCGTCCGCGAGCAGCGTGGCGAGACGGATATCTTCATCCATCCGCCCTATCAATTCAGCGTGGTCGGCGGCTTATTGACGAATTTTCATCTGCCGCAAAGCACGCTGATCATGCTGGTGAGCGCCTTCGCGGGACAAGAATGGGTGATGGAAGCCTACCGAAAAGCAGTCGAGGAACGCTACCGCTTTTTCAGCTATGGCGATTGCATGTTGCTGATCTGATGACACTCATCGGCGATCACTTGCGTCCGCTGCCTGTGGCATGCCGAGCAAAGAGAGGTTTTCGATTTTGAACGGCACATCGAAGGTCTGGACCTTGTCGTAGAGTTCCACCACGATGTTGCCACTTTCCGGAAAGGCGGTCTTCAATTTGAAAGTAAAAGTCGTGATTCCGCCCGAGCTGCTGTAGCCGTTGCGCTCAATCGCGGTTTTGACGTCGCCCACGACGAGATGGGCCGATTTCAAACTGTCTGGCTCGAGTCTGAGTTTCAGCTCCATAATTTGTGAGCCGTCTTTGTTATAACCTTCCTTGATCTCCTCAATGTTAGCACCGAGTTCAGTTCCCTTGGTGCCGACTTTGAGCGATTTCAACCCGAGATCGATTTCCTTCGCTCCGCCAGCCACGCGGTATTGGAGTGTGCCGGAGATTTCCTTAATGCCTTTGGCTCCGGTGGGAAGCTTGAGTTCGACGTCGAACATCACCGATGCCTTGTCGGCGGAAAGCTTCGGGAAACCGAGGCGGCGATCCCAATCGCGATCGCCTTTCAAGAGGCTGCCACCATCGCTGGCCGTGGCCGATGTGAGCGAACTCTTGTCGGTGATATCCAGTACGCTGCCGGGCAATTCGGCGAGCACGGCGAGGGTGTAGCCTTCGTCGTAGTTGAACGGGCGCATATCGAGCTTCTTGTCCACCGCGCTCACCATGCGAACGCCCACCACTTTGATAGATTTCAGCGCCTCGCCCTTGGCGGGAGGCGCGACGGAAACGGCACCGAGTCGCTTCTGGAGCGCCTCCGAGCCTTTGAGCGCGGCGGCCACTTCGGTGGCGTAGTTGAATAAGGGGGCGGATGCGCCGGAGACGCTGGCTTTCACGGGGGCCTTCTCGCCGAAGAGTAGACCGCCGAGTTCATTGTCGAGCGCGGGCGTGTCTTGGGTGTCGAAGCCGTTTTCAGCCAACCAGGAGGAGTTGTCGTCACTGATGAGTTTTTCGAGAGCATCGATCATTTTTGCGCCCTCAAAGCTGAGGTCGAGCGCACCTGTGGCGGTTGGTTTAAAATTCGAGCTGCCCGCGATCTTGCCGGGGAGTTTGAAGGAGACAGTCTGCTTGAGGCTGCCAAGCATGGCCGCAAACATTGGCTTGGATTGCTTGAACTTGGCGCGCTCGTCCTTGATCTTTTTTGCACGTTCATCGGGCGTGAGTTTCGAAACGTCCGGCTTGGGTTTGCGATTCTCGGATTTCTTGAAATTGAGCGTGAGATCCGCCTTGTCGTCGCCTTGGTTTTTCCAGGCGAATTTCAACATGCTCTGGTTGGGAATTTCCAGATCATCGAGTTTCTTGAAGTAAGCCGTGCCGCAGAACCACATCCGGTCATCTTCAAGGCGCTTGAAACTCACATCAGTCCATGCGTCCACGCCTTTGGAATCGCTGATGATTTTGGCGATGGCGGCCTGCAGGGCTTCTTCAGAGGTGTCGTTCTCATTGTTAGTGCTGAGGTTGACGTTCTGGAACGAGCACTCATGCCGCACCTTGCCGGAGCCGTCCGGATTGAGAGTGAATTCCTGCTTGGTCTCATAACAGGCACTCAGCAGAAACGCGAAACCCAGCGCGGCAAGGCCCGTCATCGAGCGTCGAATTACTTTTAGGATCATTGTAGCAAAATTAGACGAGTCTCCTCCGTTTTCAACAAGTCCAAAGAATCAAGCACCAGTTTTTCATCCACAGAGATTGCATGTTGCAGGTCTGAGGTGGAAGCTCCGCGCCGATGAAATTACTCTCATGGAACGTGAACGGCATCCGCGCGGTGATCGCGAAAAACTTCGGTGAATTCGTTAGCACCGAGCAGCCGGACATTCTTTGCCTGCAAGAAACGAAAGCGCGCCCGGAACAAGTCCAACTGCCTTTAGAACTCGGCGGCTATCACGCCTACTGGAACTCTGCGGATAAACCCGGCTACTCCGGCGTCGCTGTTTTTACCCGTGAGAAACCTTTGGAAGTCCACATCGGCATGGGTCACGACGAACACGACCGCGAAGGCCGCGTGCTCACCCTCGAATATCCGGATTTCATTCTCGTGAATGTTTACACGCCCAACGCGCAGGATGAACTACGGCGTTTGCCGTATCGCCTGAGTTGGGACGAAGCGTTTCGCCGCCACGTCGCTAGACATGCGATGAACAAACCAGTAATCTTCTGCGGCGATCTCAACGTGGCGCACCAGGAAATCGACCTCGCCCGGCCCAAAGACAATCGCAAGAGCCCCGGATTTTCCGATGAAGAGCGCGAGAGTTTTGGGAAATTGCTAGATTCCGGATTCACCGATACTTTCCGCCATCTTCACCCTGAACTAACGGACGCCTACTCGTGGTGGTCTTACCGCGCCGGTGCCCGCCAGCGCAATGTCGGCTGGAGAATCGACTACTTCGGAGTTTCCACGCCGTTGATCCATCGGGTGGTTTCAGCAGAGATTTTGCCGCATGTCACGGGCTCGGATCATTGCCCGGTAGGGATCACGCTGGCCTGAAAACGTAGTCCTGGATTACATTTCAGAATGCACCAGCAGCACGATCTCCCCCTTCGGCGCGTGACTCTGGAAATATGCTAACACCTCAGCAGCGTTCCCGCGGTGGTAGGTCTCAAACTTTTTCGTTAGCTCACGAGCGACGCAGGTGCGCGCAAGCGGATTGATCTCCACGAGGATTTCCAAGGTGGAAACAATCCGATGGGGCGACTCGAAGAAGATCCCGGTTTCTCCTGACTCAAGTGCGGCGGTTAGAGCGCTACGGCGTTTACCAGATTTCACCGAGAGAAAGCCGCCGAAGCGGAATGCATGACACGGAAAACCCGAGCCAATCAGCGCGGTGATGACGGCGGATGGTCCCGGGAGAACTTCGAACGGGGTGCCGGACTCGATGCAGGCTTGCACGAGCCGGTAGCCGGGGTCCGAGATGCCGGGCATGCCCGCGTCGCTGATGACGGCGATGGTCTCCCCTGCTCTAGCAGCGGCAATGAGGTCCGGCGCACGGCGGGCTTCGTTGTGCTCGTGAAGCGAGACGAGCGGCTTGCCAGAAATTCCATGATGCACTAACAACTGCCCGGAGTGACGGGTGTCCTCACAGGCGATGCGATCGGCGCGGCGGAGAATCTCTAGCGCCCGAAGCGTGATGTCGCTCATGTTGCCGATGGGGGTCGGGACAAGGATGATGCGACCGGAGATTTCAGAGGAGGATTCCATGATGCAAATGCCGGCTAAAGCTGCCGCTCCAGTTGGGTGCGTTCTTCGTCAGAAATGAGCTTCGACTTTCCTTCGTGATCGACTCTCACGTTGGTCATGCTGCCGAATGCGGCAACTTCTCCAGCGGAGTTGATCACCTCGAAATCCCAAGCCAGCGAAGACGTCCCGATCCGGGAAATGGCCAGCAGCACTTCGAATGAATCACCACAGCGAAATGGACGCTTAAACTCGCAAGTCACTTTTACCCGTGGCCAGCCGCCTTCTGCACGGTCGAAAACGAGGATTCCACGCGAACGCAGATACCTGTGTTCCGCGGCTTCGACGTATTTAAAAATGTTTGGAAAATGCATCCAGCCGCTGGCGTCGGTATCGCCGAATGCGATTTCTCCCGACTGCCGATAGACCGAATTTTCCATGGCCGAGATCACTCGAACTTACTAACGAGCACCGATGCGTTGTGACCACCGAAGCCGAAGCTGTTGCTGAGGGCTACCTTCACAGGCACCTCGCGGGCGACATTCGGGCAAACGTCCAAATCACACTCGGGGTCTTGGTCGTCCACGTTGATCGTCGGCGGAATGACGCCCTCCTTGATGGCCATGATGCTCGCAATGAGCTCCACGCCGCCAGCCGCACCAAGCATGTGTCCGGTCATTGACTTGGTGGAACTCACGATTAACCCATTCGTCGCATAGTCGCCAAATGCGAGCTTGATCGCCTTGGTTTCCGCAGCGTCACCGAGGCCGGTGGAGGTGGCGTGGGCATTGAGATAATCGACGTCTTCGGGATTCTTCTTCCCGTGCTTGAGCGCCATCCCGATGGCATAGGCTGGACCGCTGCCATCCGGTGAAGGTGCGCTGAGGTGATAGGCATCCGCGCTGACGCCGTAGCCGATGAGCTCAGCGTAGATATTCGCACCGCGCTTGAGGGCGTGCTCGAGTTCCTCGATGACGACGACTCCCGCACCTTCGCCCATCACGAATCCGTCGCGATTTCTATCAAAGGGGCGCGAAGCGCGCTCGGGCTCGTCGTTGCGAGTGCTGAGCGCTTTCATGCTGCTGAAGCCCGCGAAGCCCATCGGCAAGATCGCGGCTTCCGCCCCACCACAAAGGAAGGCATCGGCATCGCCGAACTTGATGATGCGCCAAGCTTCACCGATGTTGTGATTCGAGGTCGCGCAGGCGGTGACGATGACCATATTCGGCCCCTTCAGGCCGTATTCCATGGAAATGATACCGCTGGCGATGTTCGAAATCATCATCGGAATCGTGAACGCAGAAACCCGCTTGGGGCCCTTGGTCATGTAAGTCGTGTGTTCCCGCTCGAGAGTCGAAAGACCACCGATGCCGCTGCCCACCATCACGCCGAAGCGGCGGGAATCGATGGTGGAAACATCAATCCCGCAGTCCTCCATCGCCATCTTCGAGGCGGCAACCGCGAGCTGGACATAGCGGTCCGAGCGACGCGCATCCTTGGGGACGTTGAAATAGTCGTCCGCGTTGAAATCCTTGACCTCGCCGCCGATTTTACAGTCAAACGCCGTCGGATCGAACTGGGTGATGGTTCCAATG
>JANPAU010000337.1:0-2668 GCA_031430055.1 Akkermansiaceae bacterium
AATCTGGCTGGCGTTGGCCGACAATGACGAAACTGAGATCATCATTGAAGATGATCGTTATCGGGGTGATCGGCCAAGCCGCAGGGGAGATTCCGACACTGATCGGGAAATCGCATTGAACTGGATCAATGCCGATCCTACCTACGGTTCGGGTGCTTCTGCGGCAGCCGTTCCCGAACCTTCGGCCGCACTCTTGGCTGGCTTCAGCCTTCTCGGCCTGCTGCACCGCCGTCGTGATCCCTTACCCTGACCGCTCAACCAGCCCGGAGGTGCCGGTTGTTCTGCCCTTATTTTAGTGGCGATATATACCTTGTTCGGAGGCAACGTGAATTTCAGTTTCCCCGTTTAACACTCGTTTTACACTTTCATGAATCCATTCCCCGCATTCCTTCATCCATCCTTCGGAAAGATCGCCATCGTCGTGATGACAACGGTTTTCCCGCTCCTTGCTGCCGACCCGAAGCCCACACAGGTTCTTCAAAATATGAAGCGGGTCGCGGATTGGCAAATCGCGAATCCGTCAAAACTCAAAATCCATGATTGGACTCAGGCACCGTTTTTCATGGGTCTCGCAAGTCTCTATCAAGTCTCTATCATGACATGATGCACGCACTGCTCAAGCTCCAGAACTCGGACGGCTTATGGCGCAGCAGCCTGCTCGACCCGCAAGACCCGATGGGCGAGTCATCCGGTTCATCGTTTTTTGTCGATGCCATGGCTTGGGGAATCAATCGCGGTCTGCTGCCTGTCGAGACCTTCCGCCCTGCGGTGATGAATGGCTATCAGGCGCTGGCAAAAAACATCTTGCCCAACGGTATGCTTGGCTTTGTCCAAAAAATCGGTGAGGAACCCGACAAACAAGACACGACTGCGGAATCCACCGAAGTTTACGGCTCCGGGGCCTTTCTCTTCGCCGGTGCAGAAGTGATCCGCCTGCTAGATCCTTCCAAGCGTCAAAGCAATCTCACGACTTTCAAGGCGAAGGCCACGACGTTTACCAAGTCGGCGGCACCTGCGGCTGCGGAGGAATCTCGGTCTGGGCCGATAGCAAGCTTCACAATTCCGACACCTTCATCGCCCACCGCATCATCGAGAATACACCGCAGCGAGTGAGCTTCGAGCTCGACTACGCAAGCGATCTGAATGGCAAAGCCCTCCGCGAGACCAAGCGCATCACCCTGATCATGGGCCAGCGACTTTTCCAAAGCGATTCCCGCTTCACTCTCGACGGCAAGCCCGCCGCGAATCTCGACGTCGCGATCGGCCTCAGTCCGCAGGCGAAAGATCCACGGTTCGTGTTTTCCCCGAGAAAGGGCACCATGATGCTCTTCGAAAATCTTGACGGCTATGGCCTTGGCACGGGCATCGTGATCGACCCAGCCCGAGTGGTGAAAATGGCACCTCACACCGACGCCCGAGGTCAGACCCAAGCCCTCTGCTTCGCCCGCACCGATGAGGCTGGCTCAGTTCGCTGGTTTTCCGGCTTCGGTTGGGAGGGCCAAGGAGAAATCACCACTGCGGAGGAATGGGCGGCTTACTTGAAAGACTTCGCCGCTAGATTCATCAAGACGGCCTACTCACAAGATGCATCATTCAAGGTGCATGCACTTGATGTGCCCGCCGCCCAGTGAGCGACGGCCGGCAAGATGAGATGGCTAGCAAGTGGCCCGTCGTTTTGATCACAGACGAGTCCTCAGCCTATCATTTTAGGAAATCAATCGTCCACGGATGTTTGAATGGCTCGCGATTCGCGGCCTTGAGGATGGAAATAATAGCGATGACGATCCAAACGATAAATCCAAAGCCACAGGATACGATGCTCCACAGAGTCCATGACAAGTTGAAGTTGAGCACCTTTTTCCCCTCCGCATCGACCTCGGGGATCATGTCCTTTTTCACCAACCACAAAATCAACGGACCAAAAATGTGACCGAGTGGAAACACAAACACGGCGAGTGAAAGCAATTCCAAAAAGAGACGCCAGTTAGTGGGCGACGGAGAAACGGGCAGGTGGGGAGGTGTGGTGTCAGAGGTCATGGCGATGATGCGGTTGGAATCAACTGTCATTCTAGCAATCGAGTGGCCGGAACCAAGTGATTTTTTTCTCGCGGCACAATCGATACTGCCGCGCATGAGGAGTCGTGGAATAAGGAGGAGGGACCTTATTGTCCTTTTCTTCCGTCGTGCATGAAGAAAAGGCGGCCGCAAGGTCGACACTCCTCACTCCGCATCAAGCACGGCACTACAAGCATCAACAAGAGAATCTACAAAAATCAAAGACTCCGCTGTTTGATCTCGGTGGTGATCTTGGTGGTGAATTCTTCCAAAGTTAGAGTGGTGAGATCTTCGTTGTCGCGGTGGCGGACGGAGACGGTGCCTTCCTCGACTTCCTTCGCGCCGATGACAAGCATGTAGGGAACTCGTTCGAGGCGGGCGTTGCGAATTTTCGCACCGACTTTTTCATTCGAGCGATCCACGGACACGCGCACGCCGACATCGGCGAGGATGGCGGCGGTGGCTTCGGCGGATTCCAGGGTCTTCTCGGAGATCGGGATCACGCGGACTTGCTCGGGGGCGAGCCAGGCGGGGAATTTTCCTTCGAAATGCTCGATGAGTAATCCGGTGAAACGCTCTAACGACCCGAACGGCGCGCGGTGGATCATGACCG
>JANPAU010000338.1:0-9262 GCA_031430055.1 Akkermansiaceae bacterium
TACGGGCATCATTATCCGCCGGAGTCTATTTTTCCTCGTTTTAATTATCCTCACTCTTGGGAATCTATTCGTGCTTTTCAAAGGTCTCAACTCGCCGCAAGCGATGGACCAGGCACAAATTTCACGAGAGATCGCCCGTGGGAACGGCTTCACCACCAAGATGATCCGCCCGGTCGCCTACGACCAAGCGCAACGGGCGCAGAAAACCTCGATTTCCCTCAAAGGATTTCAAGATACCTATCACTCCCCGCTCAACCCGCTACTCAACGCGGCGGTGCTCAAGCTCATCGGCGCAGACAAATCGGACGCTTGGCAAATGAATGACAACGAGCTGGTTTTCCCTCTCGACCGAGTGATCGCCACCGTTTCCACCTTGTTTTTCCTGATGGCGATCGGGGTGAATTACCTGCTCATTTCGCGGATCTTCGACGCAAAAATCGCCGGCGTGTGTGCGATTCTGATGCTTTTTTGTGAAACGTTCTGGAATTATTCACTCAGCGGATTGCCGCAAATGTTGATGTTGTTGCTGTTTTCCAGCGCGATTTACTTTGTTTATCGAGCGGTCGAGTCCGCTGCCGAAGGACGGATCGCGCTGACTCCGGCGATCATTGCAGGAGTCTTTTTCACACTCTTGGCGCTCACCCACTGGATGACGGTCTGGATCGCACTGGGTTACATCATTTTCGCGGCGGTCGCATTCCGCCCGCGTGGGATTGTCGGGATTTCCGTGCTGGTGCTGCTGCTTATCGCCGCCGTCGGGCCGATGTTGCGAAATCAAGGCATCACCGGCTCTCCTTTTGGGACGGCATTCCTCACGCTCTACAACGGCTTGGGAAACGGCTCCGAGACCACCATCATGCGGACGATGGACTTGGAAGCAGAGCCACTCGTCATCGACGGCCTGATTACGAAAGTCCTGCGGACCACCCTGACCCAAGCGACCGACATCATCCCCCTGCTCGCCGGCATCATCATTGCACCGCTGTTTTTCCTTTCCCTGCTGCATCCCTTCAAGCGGGCGGCCATTGCAAATTTCCGCTGGGCCATTCTGCTGATGTGGGCGAGTGCTGCTTTCGGGTTAGCATTTTTCGGAATTTCCAAGGATTCTCTGGATCCCAACCAACTTCACCTGCTCTTCGCGCCAATCATGACCGCCTATGGCTTGGCATTCATCTCAATCCTTTGGAGCCGTCTGGATTTCGTCGCCAGCACGCCGATCCTTCGCAACGTGCATCACGTCCTGATCATCGGAATTTGTGCGTTGCCCTTGATCCTTTCCCTACCGCAGAAAGTCAAAATCGGCATGCAGCTTCGCGACCGTGGCGGGGTGCCGCACTGGCCACCGTATTACGCCCCGGCATTGAATAGTAAAAAAGCAGGTCTCAAGGGCTGGGTCACCGACAAGCAGGTCATTTTCTCCGACCAGCCGTGGGCCGTCGCTTGGTATGCCGACCGGATCAGTGTCTGGCTACCACCGACTTACACAGGATTTGAAAAAATCGAATCCATCGCCGCCGATCTCCAAACCCCGGTCGCGGGGATTCTCATCTCTCCCTCGTCACACGGCTCAGTTCCAATTTCCCAAGTCGCGGCACAATACCGAGATTTCACCTTCATGATTCTGGACGGCAGGACGTTTTTCACGAATTACCCGAACGGCGTCTCACTCTTCGACCGCGACCCAAAAATCCAAGCGGTCGCCAAACGCTACCCCTACCGTCAGCCGATGGTGGGCATGGACATGGTTTATTATAGCGACCGCCCCATCCGTGCCGCTGGCACCAATTAAACAAGCCATGGCCCGAAATAAATCCAACCCCAAGGACGATGAATCCGCGTCGCCCGATTTCGAAACCGCACTCCACGGCCTTGAAACTATCGTTGAGTCGATGGAGCACGAGCACCTTTCACTCGAAGATCTGGTGACCCACTACGAAAAGGGTTCTGCCCTGCTGAGCCGCTGCGAATCCATTCTTCAGTCCGCCCGCGAACGGATCGAGCTCATCACCCTGCGCAATCAAAATGAGATTACGCTGGATGCCGGGGCCAAAACGCCAAATGCTGCCACCTCCCCGGACGATTCTGACGACGACGACGATAATGACATCCGCCTCTTCTAAGCCCCCGGCCCTCGGTCCGCTACTTTCCACGATTCAATGCCCGGACGATGTCAAAAAACTCGCCGACGATGACCTCTCGAAACTCGCCGAGGAAATCCGCCACACCCTGATCGATTCACTTTCGAAAACCGGGGGCCACCTCGGCCCCAATCTCGGCGTCGTCGAGTTGAGCGTGGCGCTGCATCGGGTGTTCTCCACGCCGGTGGACAAGTTCGTTTTCGACGTTTCCCACCAAGGCTATGTCCACAAGATGCTCACCGGCCGGGCTGCGCAGATTCACACCATCCGCACATTTAAGGGCCTCAATGGATTTCTTCTGCGTAGCGAGTCCGAGCACGATTCCTACGGCGCGGGCCACGCTGGCACCGCCCTCTCCGCAGCGCTTGGCATGGCCGCCGCCCGCGATCTATCCGGCGGAGACAACCATATCGTCGCTGTCGCCGGAGACGCCGCGTTCACCTGCGGGCCCACGCTCGAAGCACTCAACAACATCGCGGAGACGACCAAGAAATTCATCGTCGTGCTCAATGACAACGAATGGTCGATCGACAAAAACGTCGGTGCCATTGCCCGCTATTTCAACGCGCTCCAGACTCATCACACCTACGCCGCCGTCAGGCGCCAAGCTGCGGACTTTGTGGAAAAAATCGCAGGCAAAGCAGTCCGCACGCTCGCCCACCGGGTCGAGGAAGGCGCGAAGAATCTGCTTTTCCAAAACGTCCTATTCGAGAAATTCGGAATGCGCTACTTCGGCCCCATCGATGGTCATGACCTACCATTGTTAGTGCGGACCTTCGAGCACCTGAAGACACTGCACGAGCCAGTCGTCCTTCACATCATCACCGAAAAAGGTCGCGGCTATCAGCCGGCCCTCGACAACCCCGGAAAATTTCACGGTCTTGGCACCTACAAGATTGAAGATGGCTCCACCGATTCTGTCACCACCCCGACCTGCTCGGATCTCTTCGGCCGTGCCGTCACGGACTTCGCGAAAAAGGACAAAAAAATCGTCGCCATCACCGCCGCCATGCCTGGTGGGACGAAGTTAGAGATTTTCAAAAAGGAACTGCCCGACCGTTATTTCGACGTCGGCATCGCCGAAGAACACGCCGCGCTCTTCGCTTGCGGGCTCGCGACCGAAGGCTTCCGGCCGTTTCTTGCAATCTACTCGACCTTCATGCAGCGCGCTTACGACATGATCATCCATGACATGGCGCTGCAAGGACTCCCCGTTAGACTATGCATGGACCGCGGTGGACTCTCCGGCGATGACGGGCCGACGCATCACGGACTTTTTGATATCGGCTACCTCCGCCACATCCCGGGCATCATCCACATGCAGCCCAAGGATGAGGATGAATTGGTGGACATGCTTTTCACCATGTCAAAGTATGACGACGGCCCCACCGCCATCCGTTACCCGCGCGGCATAATCAAAGGCACACCGGTCAAGGCCCAGCCTCAACTGCTAGAAATTGGCAAAGCCGAAGTCGTCGCTGACGGTGCCGACGTCGCCCTCATCGGCCTCGGCACGATGTTCGAAATGGCGGAGCGCACCAAGCTCCTGCTCGAAGCAAAAGGCCTCTCCGTAGCACTCATCAACCCGCGTTTCATCAAGCCGCTCGACGCAAACGTTCTCCAAACCTACGCCGCGAAATGCAAGATCGTCTGCACCTTCGAGGACCACGTCCTCTTCAACGGCTTCGGAGCCTCCGTCATTGAAAATCTCCACGACGCCGGCATCCACACCCCTGTCGAGCGTATCGGCTGGCCGGATCAATTCATCGAACACGGCAAACCCGAGACCCTCCGCGAACTCCACGGCCTGACTGCGGAAGCCGCTGCCGAGAAGGTTCTTAAGTATTTTCGAGAAGGGTAGACTCGATCAGTAGCCATCCAGCGTATAAACGCTGGATGGCTCCAATCGCCAGCGACCCTCAATACCATGAACTCCACTGATATTATGAGCGGCCCGTTTTTCGCACTGATCCTGTTTTAAATCGAACGCCGCTTGGTCGAGTCCTGCGAGCTGCATGACTATCGAAAATTCACAGAGTTCACCGACGTGACGCGTGTGGTCACAACTCGGCCAACTCCACCTTTCCTAAAGACTCGGCGGCAAGATCTTCGACCTGAGCGATCGAGGTCACTTGGCAGAGTTTCCCCCGTAGCTCTTTGGCTCCGGGAAAGCCTTTGCAATAGGCCATCAAGCGCGAGCGCATGGCGGTGAGCGTCTGTCGTTCATCGCCATTCCGACGGCTTTCCACCGCCAGCTTGCAATGACGCAGCACGAGTTCCCAGCGCTCTTCGACGAGCACATCTGCTAGGAGTTTTCCGGTTTTGATGAAATGCTTGGCCTCACGGAAAACCCACGGATTCTGCATCGCCGCGCGACCAATCATCACGCCGGAGACCGCCGTTTCCTCCCTTCGCCTTAGCACATCCGCGCCGCAGGTGATGTCGCCATTTCCGACGACCGGGATCTTAACCGCGCGAGCCACCGCATCGATGACCGCCCAATTTGCCTCGCCGCTGTAGCCTTGCGCCCGGGTCCGACCATGCACGGCGATGGCTTGCATGCCGCAGTCTTCGAGGATTTTTGCAACCTCCACCGCGTTGACAGAATTCTCATCCCAGCCGATCCGCATCTTGGCGGTGACGGGCACTTGATCACCCACGGCTTTCGACACGCCGGAGGCCACGGCTGCTAGGATCGGGCAATCCTTGAGAAGCGAAGAGCCGCCATTCCGCGCGACCACTTTGTTCACCGGACAGCCGAAGTTGATATCGATGAAATCCGGGCGTTTCCAGTCGATGATTTTTTTCGCAGCTTCGCCCATCCGCTCGCCGTCCGCGCCGAAGAGTTGCACGCCGACAGGCCGTTGTGCATCGGTGAATTCGGTGTATTTCCGAGTGCGGTCGTCTGCTTGCATGATCCCCTCTGCGGAGACGAATTCGGTGACCATCACATCCGCGCCGAGTTCCTTACAAATCTGGCGGAAAATGATGTCGGTCACACCCGCCATGGGCGCGAGGTAAAGTGGGAAAGAATTGCTGGAGAACCACGGAAGCACGCCATTGCTTACTACCATCCGCCCTACCCCGTCCATCCCCGATAATCGTCCGGTCCAGTCCAATCGAGGATCACCGCCTGCAAGCAGACCGGCCCTTCTACACCCCTGCCCCATCGTGGGCTACATGGTGGCCGAGTCCCTCAAAGCCCGCTTTGAAAGAAAATTAACCACAGAGAGCACAGAGAAAGAAAAAGCAAACTCCTCATCCGTGCAATCCGTGGTTAAAAATTCTTCCTCTTCTGCGGTGAGAAAAAAGCTCGACCAACTCTTTACCTACAACGAGAAACCCCATCAATTTCCCAATTCCGAAGTCACCATCCTCATCGCCACCATCGACGACGCCCTGAAAATCCTCGACCCCACCTGCGGCTCCGGTGCCTTCCCCATGAGCGTCCTCCACAAGCTCGTCTATTACGCGTGAAAATGAGATAACCAAACAGGAAGCGACCCTGCTGAGCCCGCTCACTTTACGTGACGGAATGATTGCTCAAATCCGCGCCGTGTGGTTTGTTGAATCCGGCTAACGAGTGCCCCGTTTGACGACGGCATACCTAATACAACAACGCAAAATATGATCAACGAACTAGATGATCTCATCCTCACGTGTGACCTGCCAGAATGACCTTCACCGCCCCAGAATACTTCCTACTCATCCCTGCGCTGGCACTGCTGGGGTGGTTTTGGCGCGGGCTGAAACTGCATTCGCCGTTGCGGGCGATTCTGTTGGTACTTGCGGTCATCGCACTCACCGAGCCGATCATTCAGCACCAGCAAAACTCGCTCGACCTCTACGTCTTACTCGACCGCTCGGACTCGACGGAGGATCTCATCGACAAAGGTCTGCCCGAATGGCAACGGCTGCTAGAAGCCTCGAAACCCAGCCGCCGAGACACCCTGCATTTCATCAACTACGCCAGCGAAGTCGCGGAAGTCGGCGCTGATGGCTCTTCGTTCACCGGCTCCCGCAAGCTCACGAAAACCGCGCTCGCTCTGCAATCCATCGCCGCCCAGAAGGACGAAAAACGTCCATCTCGCGTGTTACTCTTCACCGATGGCTACTCGACCGAGCCACTGCTAGAAGCCGCCGCGCAAATGCAAGCACAGGGCATCCCGCTAGACTTCCGCTTGATCCGCGATGAGACGGAAAACGACTCGCGCATCGCCCGTATGGGCTTCCCAGAGCGAGTTCAAGTAGGCGAACCTTTTCTCATTTCGATCACCGTCAAGGGTAGCTCGGATGGCACATTTCCACTCATTCTGCGGCGCAATGGCCAAACCCTTACCGAGTCCTCGGTCACCCTCGTCAATGGCCAAGCCACCGTCGAGTTCACCGACCGCATCCCGCGCGGCGGCGGCTTCGAATACCAAGCGGAAATCCGCCCAGAAAATGACGCTCACCCCGGAAACAACCGCGCGAACCGCTGGATCGAAATCACCGGAGGCCCACGCATCATACTGGCCACTCGCTATCAAGATGACCCGGTCGCCAAGGCGCTCACTGCGCTCGATTTCACCGTGGAAACGGTGACCGAACCCGCGAACCTCAAACCCGGCCTGCTCGCCGGTGCACGGGCGGTGATCTTAAACAATGTTCCCGCTCACGAGATTCCTAACGATTTCATGAAGTCACTGGACTTCTTCGTCCGCGAGCAAGGCGGCGGACTGCTCATGGCCGGAGGTCAATATTCCTTCGGCTCCGGCGGCTACTTCCAATCGTCCGTCGATGCACTGCTCCCGGTCTCCATGGAGTTGAAATCCGAGCACCGCAAGCTCACCGTCGCGCTCGCCATCGTGATCGATCGTTCCGGTTCTATGAGCGTCGGTGTGGGCGGTGGCAAAACAAAAATCGACCTTGCCGATACCGGCGCGGCAAATGCCATCGACCTGCTAGGACCGATGGATCAGATCACCGTGTTCGCCGTGGATAGTGAAGCAACCAAGACGATTCCCCTCACCCGCATCGATAACAAGAAGCAGGAACTCGGCGAGCGCGTGATGAAGATCCGCTCCTCCGGCGGGGGCATCTATGTTTACGTGGGCCTCAAAGCGGCTTGGGATGAACTCAAAAAGTCACCCGCTGGCACGCGACACGTGATTCTATTTTCCGATGCGAATGACTCCGAAGAACCCGGCGACTACAAGAACCTCATCCAGGAAATGACCGACAACGGTGCGACCATTTCCGTCATCGGCCTCGGCACCGACAAGGACTCGGATTCCGCGCTCTTAATCGATGTCGCGAAGCGTGGGAACGGCCGCATGTTCTTTTCTAACGAGCCGATGGACATCCCGAAAATTTTTGCTCAAGAAACCGTAACCATCGCCCGCTCGGCATTCGTCAAGGACCCTGTTGGCGCTCAGGCGACGGGCCGTTGGGCGGAAATTTCCCCGAAGCCGCTGGACTGGTTCAAGCAAGTAGATGGCTACAATTTATCCTATGCGCGGGAGGACGCGACCGTATCGCTCATCTCCGCAGATGAATACCTCGCTCCGCTGGTGGCCCACGCTCGCCGAGGTCTCGGGCGCAGTGCCGCTGTTTCATTTCCGCTAGGCGGCGAATTTTCAGAAACCGCCAGAAACTGGCCGGGATACGGAGATTTTCTGCAAACCATGGGCCGCTTCCTGATGGGTGAAGACACGCCGCCCGGAATTGCCCTCCGCCATCGGCTAGACGGCACACGACTCACATTGGACCTACTTTACGACACCGCCGATTGGTCACAAAAGCTGGCTGCTCTACCACCCAAGATTCGGCTCCGTGACGATGCCAGTAGCACCACGCAGGATCTATCATGGCGGCGAATCGCGCCGGGTCATTTCTCACTCACCCGTGACCTCGACGAAGGCAGCGTCGTCCGCGGCGCGGTGCAGGTGGGTGAACACGCATTCCCCTTCGGCCCCTTGAGCGTGGGCTCGTCAGTAGAATGGGCCTTCGAGCCAGAGCGCATCGCCGAGCTCCGTGCCACCTCGAACCAAACGAACGGCCGCGAACTGCTCGACATTTCCAAAGCCTGGCTGCGACCGCCCTTCGTCGCGGAAACCTCGTTGAGCCTACCGCTGGGCATTACTCTGGTGCTCATCATTCTGGTAGAGGCTCTACTCACGCGAACGGGTTGGAAACTTCCCCAACTCGCACTCCCCGCCCGCGCTCCCAAGCAAGCACGCGTTAAGAATCCCAAGCCCACAAGAGAGAAACCCACAGCTTCCCCGCCGGTGGTCGTGCCAGAAATCCCGAACTCGCCTCCCGGCCCCAGCGAGGAAACCAAACGCAGTGTCCGCTTCCAACGCGCGAAGGATAAAAAATAACATTCTTTCTCAGAACCCAAGATCATGCCCACTGCCCCCTCAGATTCTCCATGGCCGGATTTTTTTCTCACGAAGTCGAACGATCCCGGATCGCATCATACACATACCAATCCTCCAGCTTCTTCCGCGCCCACGGTGTCTTGCGTAGAAAAGTCAAACTGGACTTGATCGTCGGATCGAACATGAAACAGCGGATGGGAATGTGATCCGCCATGCGGTCCCACCCATGCCGCTCCACCACCGCCCGTAATACCGTTTCTAGCGTCACGCCATGCAGAGGATCATTTGGGTGGGAGGAAGGAGGTATCATGAACCCGAAACCTAGGGATACGTCGGGATCGAGTCGAGAGCTAAGCACATGACAAACCCATTAATGGCTATGCTCCGCGAGGTGAAAGAAGGATGATTGACGCCGGGCATAATAGTAATTCTTTAATTGCAGAACCAAGCTCTCTCGTGCCTTTTTGCTATTCCCCTGTAAGACTCTTATCGCGGTAGAAATCGCCGTTACCGGTGGCCCCCGCCCAGATCCTTACGTGAGGAACTACCTCATACGGCTCTTGAGTCGAATGGGTTGGGCGGAGGATGCGAGTGATAACGAGCCTAACCCAAGTTTCTTTAATCTGTTAGAGATTCGGCGGTTTTTAGCTGAAATCCATATTTTCCGAGTCGATTTGGCTGAGATTGATTTAATAAGTCGCTGATAACCAATGAGATTATTTTTAATCGTCTCGAAAATTCGATTTGTAGTGCCTAATAATA
>JANPAU010000339.1:0-8018 GCA_031430055.1 Akkermansiaceae bacterium
TTGGAGGGTAGCGAGGGTTTTCAGGGCCGATGTATCAACTTCGCGACGAAACTCTTTTTCTTTGAATTCGGCTAATACGGTTTGTTGATCGGAGGCAAGGTCGCCTGCAAGTTGACTTTCGAGTGCTTCGTTGGTGAGTGAGTTGGCAATTTCAGCAAGCCCATCTAGTGATGCAGGATTTGATGAATCCATCGATTCCATTTTCTTCATTTGACCACCAAGCCAGGTGGTGAGGCGGGATTTTTGTGCGGCGGTGAGATGCATGGTTTCACCCAACTGCACGATCCGTTGTTCGAGTTTAGTGTGTTGCTGCTTGATTTTAAATTTTGATATGTCTGCGGTATTGGCAAGTTCGCTAGGATTCGTGGTGAAAGGCCCTCCAATGTTACTTTTTACGGTAACTTCGCGCTGGAAGCGTTTACCCGGGACGGATGACTCATTGAGTGGGGTCGATTTTGCAGACGCGACTGCCTTGGCAACGGGAACAGCAGCTACGACTGGCGGCGCTGGAGAAGATGACGAAGGTTTGGCGAGCCAGCCAATTGCGATACCAAGTCCGAGTAAGAGAATGCCGATGGTGTTTTTGTTTTTCATACAAGTGATGTGATTGAAAATACGTGAGTTGCTTTGCCAGTTACACCACGCGGCCAACTGGCGGAGTCTTCACGTATCTGCGCCACGGGAAGAAACGGAAGGGATGGGTGATTTTGTTTAATTAATTTTCACCGGCGACAATTACAAACCAAGCTCTTTAGACAGCTCCCCCGCTCCCTTGGGGGACGGGAGGGGAGAAGGCCCCGGATGGGATTTAGGGGGGGGACCAAATCTCCGGGGTTCTAAATAACAGACATTTGTTAGTCAATTGAGCATCATTAGAGTCAGGTATCGCATTTCAACAAAATCACCCTTCTCACGCCCTGGAGTGGACCGAGACTTGCGTGTGAGGGCAGCGAGCAGCCCGACCTCGCAGCAACGCAGGCGGAGACGTTTGAGATTGCGAATGGAGACTCCGGTGTGTGAATGTCGGCATCTCTCATGGCTGGACCATGCGGTCTTCGTCAGAAAGCAACAAGGCGACAGCGCGCATGATACCGGAGGCCTTGTCACGTTTTTGATCGAGTAGGGCTTCTCGAGTTCATCACGTTCGGATTTCGATAGCTTGATTCGGTGTAATTTGGCGGGTACTTGTCCGATTGTGAATATCCTCAAAATCGTATAATTTAAAAATCATCTAACGAACAAATAAAATTTTACGCAGTGCTGGCGCGTTGCTTCTTGAAAACCTCTTGTGAAGCCTGAGACTCCGGCCATGGCCGAATCTGATCTTTTTTCTTTTCCCACCGCCACCGCCCCGCAGGCTCGGATTCGCGAATTACAGAGTTCGCTCTCGTTCTACGACCAGCTCTACAACACGGGAAATCCGGAAATCTCCGACGCCGAGTTCGACCACCTTTACCGCGAACTCGAAACCCTCGAAGCAAAACACCCCGAACTCCGCGACTCAAATTCGATCACCCAACGCGTCGGCGGCGCACCCATCGCCGGCTTCCAGCAAATCCAGCACGCCGTCCCCATGCTCAGCATCGACGACGTCTTCGAACTCGGTGCCGAGGCCATGGAAAAGGCCGGAGCCAGCCGCCCCGAGCAAGAACTCATCGAGTTCTATCAGCGGCTCCAAAAAAACCTTAAGCGCGAAGACATCGCTGTCACCATCGAGCCCAAGATCGACGGCGTTGCCGTTTCCCTGCTCTACCGCGACGGAAAACTCGTCTACGCCGCCACCCGCGGCGACGGCCAGACCGGCGACGACGTGACGCACAACGTCCGGACGATCCGTAGCATCCCGCTGGAGCTGAAATTGATAGAATCCCTCATCCCAAGCCTCCTCGAAGTCCGTGGCGAGATCTTCATGCCTAACGCAGCCTTCGCCGCGCTCAATGCCGAGCGAGACGAGGCGGGCCTCTCCACCTTCGCCAATCCACGCAACGCCGCCGCCGGCACGCTCAAGCAGCTCGACCCGAAAATCGTCGCTAAGCGCCCGCTCGCCTTCCTTGCCCACGGCCTCGGTGCCTATGCTGGACCACCGTTAGAAACCGAACACGAATTTCACGATTTGTTAGGTAGCCTCGGCATCCCACAGAATCTGCCGATTCTAAACGCTCACAATCTCGAGGAAGTGCTCGCAGCCGTAGCCCGCATCAACCACGAGCGCCACGCCCTCGACTACGGCACCGACGGGGCCGTCATCAAAGTCCTCGACCGCGCCGAGCGCGAGCAACTCGGCTTCACTTCCCGCGCCCCACGCTGGGCGGCTGCTTACAAATTCCTGCCAGAGCAAAAGGAAACCACGCTCAACAACATCATCATTCAAGTCGGCCGCACCGGAGTGCTAACACCCGTCGCCGAGCTCACCCCCGTGCTCATTTCCGGCTCCACCGTGTCCCGCGCCACCCTGCACAACCAAGATGAAATCGACCGTAAGGACATCCGTCTCGGAGCCACCGTCCTCATCGAGAAAGCCGGAGAAATCATCCCTGCCATTGTTAAAGTCATCCGTCATATAGAAGGCGCAGTTCCATTTTCCCTCTACGACAGCGTTGCCGGAAAATGTCCTTCCTGTGGTGGTCCCATTTCCCAAGAAGAAGGTTTCGTCGCTTGGCGCTGCACGAACTTCGAGTGCCCAGCGCAAGCCGTAACCGCCATCAAACACTTTGCCTCCCGCAAGGCACTCGATCTCGATGGCCTCGGAGAAATCGTCGCCGAGGCGCTCGTCCGGCATAGCCACTGCACGACCCCGCTCGATCTCTTCCGCCTCGATGAAGACACTCTAGCAAATCTCAATCTCGGCACCGAAGAATCTCCACGCCGTTTCGGCGAGAAAAACGCTGCCAAAGTTCTTGCTACACTCCAAGCAGCGAAATCCAAGCCACTCCACCGCTGGCTCTACGCGATGGGCATACGGCAGTTAGGCGAGTCCGCCGCTAAGGAGCTCTCCCGCTTGCATCGCACGATCACCGAGATTCCCGAATCCGAGATTCTCGCCGAAATTCTCCGTGACACCCGCGCCACGGCTAAAAAACAGAATGAGTTCCTCGCGAAATACGCGATCACTGGGGACATCGGCCCCGCCGTCGCAGAAACCATCATCACTTTTTTTAAATCCGAGGCGGGACAACACGTCATCGCCCGCTTGGCCGAGCTCGGCATCGATCCGGTTTCCGACAACTACCTCCCTATCGCCGCCGAAGCTGATCTATCAGCGCTGCCGCTCACCGGAAAAACCTTCGTCATCACCGGCACCCTCAGCATGGACCGCGATGCCATGCAGGAACTCATCGAGTCCAAGGGCGGGAAAGTCACCGGCTCCGTCTCCGCAAAAACCCACTACGTCCTCGCCGGAGAAGGCGGCGGCTCGAAGCGCGACAAGGCCGAGAAACTCGGCGTCCCCATCCTTGATGAGGTGTCGCTCGCATCCATGCTCGAATCCTAACGGATGACTACGAGGGTCCGTAGCATCCCTCCTTCAGCGCTGCTTTCCCTCGCTCCTACTTGGCCCTAAGAGATTTCCGTCTGCTCCAGCTTTTTCAGCTCCTCGATGATGTTGGCGAGCGCGCCTTCCAGATCCTCGGGATCGAACTTGCCCTCCAGGCCGCAATAATGTTTGTGGTGTAGCTCATCCTCCCACCTTCTCTTCCGTCGGGTTGGCTGATGGCGTGTTGATCTTGTGATGAGAGCTTTCTATGAACAATGAGTCGAAATGTTAGAGTGATTCCAAGTCGGCGAGTAGCGCGGTGATCAGGGCGTTGCCACGCAGGTCCGGGGTGGCGTGCATGGTGTGGAGCCGTCCGGCTTGGGCGAGGGCCGGGGTGGCGGCTTCGAGTGCCTCGCGGAGATGGATGGCTTGGAAGCTTTCGGATTTTTCGTCGAGACCCGGCTTTCCCAGGACTTCAGCGAAGCGGGTGATGGCGGAGAAGAGCGGCATCCAATCGACCCACTGGGGGAAAGCGGCGTTTTCTCCGGACTTGGGAAAAACTAGTGCCTGCCATTCGCTGCGGCGGGGAATGGAGAAGTGCTTCTCCCGGCTGATGCGGGTGGCGGTGACTTGACCGGACTCCGCCATCTCGTTGAGGATTTGCTGGATGGATTTCGAGAAATAGCCGGTGGCGCGGGCGATGGCGGCCGGGTGGCCGGAGTCGTGAGTGAGAAGCCAGGCCGTGATTTCCGCACGGGCGTTCACACCGAGCAGGGCGCGCAGCGTGAAGATCAGGTTTTCCCGGTTGTGGGGATTGGGCATCCGGCTCATGCGCCGGAGCTCGATTTTTCCGCGCAGTAGGCCGTGTTTTTCGAATGTGGGATCGGCATCTTTGAAAAAGGAGATCCGCTGGCCATCGCGTCCGATGAAGAAGGGTTCCGGCTCCTGCTCCGGTGTCGGCTGGGTAATAAGAACGCGCCATTTGCGGTGAACGGCTTGGTTGCCGAGCAGCTCGGAAATCACTGCAAGAACGCGCGTGTCCGCGACACCGGGCCATTGCTTGTGGAGGCCCTGGAGGCGTTGCAGGCTGATGCGCTGGCCGAATTTCATCAGCCAGTCGATGGATTCATCCATCAGGCGTGCATCGTATCGCCCGAAGCGGGTGGTAGCCAGGATCAGGGCCTCGGGGTCGATGATCTGGTTTTGATCCGGGCGCGGGTATCCCGCGACACCGATGGCGGACCATTGGTGCCAGAGCAAATCCACCATCTTCTCGGTGAGGCGGCTAAGTGAACTCTGGAATAAGGTCGGCATGCCCGATTTCTTGAAGCAGTGAGGGAAGTTTCGGATGGGTTTTGATCTGGTGAAGGTGCAGCAGCACCCAGCGAAGGGACTCCTCAGTCTCGATGCGCGTGGGCTTGAGGCAGAGAAGGTCTTCAATGTCGCGCCACTGGTCGCGGCCAAGCGCGGCGCTGAGTTTGAGCAGGATGAGCCCCTGCCTGCCGATGAAGCTGATCTTGAGATTGCCGCCGAATTCTCGGGTGTCGAGGTCCTGCCAGAATCGATTGGGAAGCTGGAAGAGATCGAACCCATGTAGGGAGGCCGCGCTGTTGAGCCAATCCTGATTGAGGCGCAATTCGATGGCGACCCTTGCTGCGGCATCTTTGATCGCAGCAGGCAACGGATATGCACTCACGATATTCCCTTCCCATTCGCGCAGCGCCATCACATCGACATCCTTGGTCGGGCGTGTGCTCAAACGCAGTGCCAGCAGAGCGCTGCCACCGCCAACCACCAGCCATGCCGGCACAGAACTACTCTCGGCTAGATATTCACCGAGGAGGCTCAAAGCAGCGTTAAGGGCAGTTTCGTTCACAAAATGATTAATTACACGTCCATTACGGATGTTTCAACAGTATTTTAATTCGGTCGCGGATCGTGGATGGCGGGATTGAGATTGAAGTCGTTGTCGGCGAGTTCCTGCGGGGTGGCGCGGTAGGCGTATTCCTCGATGAACTTCTGGCGGATCTTGCCCTCGGCAGCACCACGGAACAACACGCCGTGGGGAACGCCGACGCGGCTGCTGCCCTCGCGGGCGGACACGATCATGTGGGTGATGAAGGCGTAAATGAAACGAGCAAGGCTTGAGCATCATGTGCTTCTTCTTGCTCCGTTCACTCCCTCGGCGGACGGGAGTGTCCGCCCTCCATACGTTTTCCGCCCCTGTCCACTGCCAGATGCTTGCATGCTCAATCCCAGAGCTCTCAAACTTCTCAGAGTTTCAAAATTTCGCTTGACCCTCCGATCGAACCTTGGTGCTTTGCCGTGCGACTATTGAGACTGAGTCGCATTACACGCAATTAAATGAAAATTACCACACCTGCTGCCATCGTAATTCTAGGAGCGTCCCTATTTGATCATTCGTCTGCGCAGGACAGCCCGCGTAACTTGGATGCTATGGTCGTGACCGCCGAGTCCGATTCTGAAGTGCCGAAACCGAAAAACTGGCTACCTCCGGTGAGCGGTGCGCAAATCTTTTCTGGGAAAAAGACCGCTGTCATCGATCTTGACGCACAAGCCCGCATCGTCGGGAATAATTACCGCCAAGCACTTTCCCAAACTCCAGGGCTGATCCTCTCGGAAGAATCGACCCCACTCGTCAGCATCGGCTACCGTGGACTGAATCCAAATCGGGCGCAATTTACCCAGATTCTTAAAGATGGCATTCCCATCCATGCGGATCAGATCGGCTACCCGGAAGCTTATTACACTCCGGCGCTAGAAGCCGTGGATTACATCCAGTTTTTGCATGGCGGCGCGGCTCTCCAATACGGCCCTCAGCCGGGTGGCGCACTCAACTTCGTCACCAACCGTCCTCACACGGGTCAGCCATTTACCTTCTACACCCAGAACGTCGGCGGCAATAACGGGCTCTTCGGCAGCTTCACTTCGATGGAAGGCACCGAGGGAAAACTCGGCTACTACGTTTACTACAACCACCGTCAAGGCGACGGGTTCCGGTCCGAAAATAGCGACTACAACCTCAACAATGGCTCGGCGAAGCTCATCTACGCAATGGATAATGGCGCCAACATCGTCTTCACCGCGGAGGCCTACACCGAGGATCACGGCGAGCCCGGTGGACTCACGGTTGCGGACTTCAACGCTGGCAGTCTCAAGGCCACGCGCCAGTTCGACCGATTCTCCCTGGATCGTAACTTCATTTCCTTGGAATATGAAATCGCCCCGACACCCGATTCGTTCTTCACCACCACCGCTTGGTGGACGGACTACACGCGCTTCAGCAATCGCCAACGCGGCACGGGAAACAACTTCGGCACAGTCCCTAACGGTACCACCAGCAGCATCGAGGATCAAAATTTCGTCACCCTCGGCCTCGACTCCCGCTACCGGACTAACTGGGGAAATGAAAAGCAGCACGCCTTTGCCACCGGCATCCAACTCTACAATGTGGACTCGCCCCGCCTCGATTCAAGGGGAGCCACTCCCTACGCGGTGACCGGCCAAGTCCGCTCCGATTCTGATCGCGAAGTTTTCTATCTGCCCGTCTTCGCAGAGAACAAATTCACCTTCGGGGATTTTTCAATCACGCCGGGAATTCGACTGGAGAACATCTATCAAAGTGTGACCGAAAACGTGAACTTGGATAAAACCAACCCACTCAGCCCGCTCGCCGACAATAGCGTCGATAGCCACATCCTGCTAGGCGGCCTCGGTCTCGAATACGCCATCGCCAAGAAGTCCGCCGTCTATGCCAATGTTTCCCAATCCTATCGCCCACAAATCTTCACTCAAGCCGTCCCCCTCGGAAATGGCCAGGTCGTCAACGATGACCTCGAAGAAGGGAAGTCCATCGAGTATGAACTTGGCTACCGTGCCCAGGCATTTGAGTGGCTTACTCTCGATGCCAGTGTTTTCCTACTCTCCTTCGAGGACCAAATTGGTAGCGTAACCACCGCCGGCATCACCAACTTTCAAAACGTCGGCGACGCCACCTACAAGGGCATCGACTTCGCCGTCACCACCGATCTGCTCAATGTCTTCACCCACTCGGATACCTATGGTGCTCTCAATTGGTATGTGAATGGTACCCTGCTCGATGCCGAGTTCACCGATGGTCCGAATGATGGCAAGACCCCTCAATACGCCCCAGACTACATCATCCGCACCGGCCTCAATTACAACTACAAGGACAAACTCGAAATCAGCTTTGGAGGCACTTTCCAAGACGATTGTTATGGCGATGACAATAACACTCAAAACTTCGCAATTCCTTCATTCATCGTCTGGGATCTCACTGCGGAGTGGAAGATCCACAAAAACGTCCACCTGCTCGCTGGCATCAACAATCTCTTCGACGAGAGCTACTATTCCCGAGTCGTCGCCAACGGCGTCGATCCTGCGGATGGCCGAAATTTCTACGTCGGAGCCTCCTTCAAGTTCTGATTTCCCCACAAAGCCCGCAGCACCATCTGCGGGCTTTCCTTTTCTCCGGCTTGCTGTTTGTTTCCCCAGCCCAAGCGCT
>JANPAU010000340.1:0-25217 GCA_031430055.1 Akkermansiaceae bacterium
GCACGCCGTCGGCTTGTTGATGACGCTCAACCGCAAGGTTCACCGGTCTTATAACCGGGTACGTGACTTTAACTTTTCCTTAAATGGCTTGGTCGGATTCGATCTTCACGGTAAGACTGCTGGTGTGGTAGGCACTGGGAAAATCGGCCGCATCGTCGCAAAGATCCTACGGGGTTTTGGCATGAAAGTCCTCGCGTATGATCCATTTCCTAACCAAGAGTGGGCCACTGCCGAGGGAGTGGAATATGTGGACGCCCGCACCTTGGCCAGCGAGTGTGATATCATCTCCCTGCACGTTCCACTCATGCCGGAGACCAAGCACATCATCCGCCGCGAGACTCTCAAACTGATGAAACCCGGCGCGATTCTCGTAAATGTTAGTCGTGGCGCGTTGATCGACACTACGGCGCTGATCGAGGCGTTGAAATCCGGACACCTCGGCGGCGTGGCGCTGGACGTCTACGAAGAAGAGGAAGGCATCTTCTTCGAGGATCTATCGGGCCAAGTGCTGCAGGACGATGAACTGGCGCGGCTACTATCATTTCCAAACGTCCTCATCACCTCGCACCAGGCTTTCCTCACCCACGAAGCTCTAGCAGATATTGCCCGCACCACCGTCGCCAACCTAGCAGCACTGGACAGCGGCAAGCCCTTCGTGGAAGGTTCGGTCTTGACATAATCCACTCCCTTACTCTCACTTTTCAAGTTTTAACAGTTCACGTTTTACCCAAGCACAGAACAAAGATCATCGTCATTGTGGCCCACCTACGAGGTTCCAAAATACGGCTCAGGATCCTTCTTTTTTCAATGAAACTTATGACCATCACCACCCTCGGAACGCCGAATTTCAAGTCTCCACTTGCTGCCGGCGACACCATCGAAATTCTCGTCCCAGCAGACATCCAATGGCTCAACGGCAGAGCACCGGACGACTTGCTGCTTTTCGAAAAATCTGGGCCACGGGAGAAATTGTTTTTTGAGCCATCATCGACACGCGCCGCCATCGTCACCTGCGGTGGCCTCTGCCCCGGCCTCAACAACGTCATCCGCTCGGTCACCCGCGAACTGCGCCGTGGCTACGGCGTGAAGTCCGTGCTCGGCATCCGCGGCGGCTACAAAGGACTGGACACTGCCCAAGGCAAGCCACCAGTGGAACTCACAGAAGAAATCGTCGAGGAAATCCACAAAAAAGGCGGCACTTTGTTAGGAACTTCACGTGGCCCCGTTGACATCTCCATCGCCGTGGACTTTCTCATCGCGCAAAAAATCGACATCCTTTTCACCGTCGGCGGCGATGGCACCCAGCGCGGTGGCCACGCGCTCTATCAGGAAGCGGTGAAACGCGGCCACCCGCTCGCCGTCGTCGGCATTCCCAAGACCATCGACAACGACGTGCGCTACGTTTCCCGCACCTTCGGCTTCGGCACTGCCGTGGATGAAGCGGTGCGGGTCATCGACAGCGCCCACACCGAAGCCCGCAGCGTCGACAACGGCGTCGCCGTCGTGAAACTGATGGGCCGCCACGCTGGATTCATCGCCGCCGCCGCCACCGTCGCCAGCCAGGATGTGAACTTCTGTCTCGTGCCCGAGCAACCTTTTGTTCTCGAAAGTCTGTTAGTTTCTCTAGAACGCCGCCTAAAAATAAAAGAGCACGCCGTCATCGTCGTAGCCGAAGGAGCTGGCCAAGACCTGCTCGGCAAGAGCGCGGAAACTGACGCATCCGGCAACGCGAAGCTGGAGAACATCGGCCATTTCCTGCGGGACGCCATCGGCGCGCATTTCAAATCCCGCGGCATCGAGATGGCCATGCGCTACTTCGATCCAAGCTATCAGATCCGCGGCCGTGCCGCGAACACTGAGGACTCGCTGCTCTGCGACCGCTTGGGCCGCCACGCCGTGCATGCCGCAATGTCCGGCAGAACTGGCCTAGTCATCAGCTACCTTAATGGCCAATTCGTCCACATACCCATCGACCTCATCGCCGCTGGCGGCAAACAGGTCGATCTGGATGGGGAACTTTGGCGGGCGGTGCTCTCATCCACCGGGCAACCACTCAATTTTTGCTAATAGATTAGCCAGCCTCGTAACGAGGAACACCAAGCATGTGACACCTGAGGCAAAACCACCGATGCCGCATGCCAGGTTGAAGCCTCCTACTTGGCAAGCCCCTCAAGAAATCCCTTGAGCGTTTCCGGGACAAGCACCTCACCGAGAGAATGCATGACACCGTTACTGGCCATCACATCCGAAGAGAAAACTTTTGAGCCATTCACTTCGATTTTATCCGATTCCACATCAATTTTCACTTTCTCCCCGTTCATGGTTTTCACATCGCCATCTTTCAAATCAGCGGCAAGCACTCTGCCAGGCACGACATGAAATAAAAGCAATGAGCGCAATTTTTCCTTGTTCTCCGGGAGCATGAGCTTGGTAAGCACTTCTGGTGGAAGTTTACCAAAAGCATCATCTGTAGGCGCAAAGATGGTGAACTCACCCTTGGCTCCCAGTGTTACATCGAGCTCCGCAGCCTTGAGGGCTTTCGCGAGGGTGGAGAACGTCACGCTGTCCCCGATCATTGCGGTGAGAGTCCCCGGTTTCTCTGCGATTTTCTCTTCCGTCTTAGGCTTTTCAGCCGCAAGGGTCTGGGCAACGGCGACGGGAATGGCTGCTGCCATCGTCATGAGTAGCATAGCCTGAATCTGTATTTTTGTTTTCATAATAATATATGTTTGTTTTGTGATTTGGACTTCTTTCCAACTCACGCCCCGCGACAATGATTCACCAAGGCACCAGTGACTATGGGGTGAAATCCCCATCATTTCTTGATCAATCCGTGAGGGTTATACCCCATAGCTACACCGAAATTACTGCCGCACTCTATGCGCCATGAGTTACCAAAGCATCAATCCATTCAACGGCGAGCTGGTGAAAAGCTTCGACGAACAAACTGATCAACAACTCGAAAATGCCATCGCCATGGCGGCGACATGTTTCGGCACATGGAGGAAATCAACCTTCGCAGAGCGAGCGGTGATTCTCTCCAAAGCCGCTGCCATTCTGCGGGAACGCGCCGAGGAATTTGCCCGCCCGATGACGCTTGAAATGGGCAAGCTCTTCGCCGAGTCGATTGGTGAAGTGATGCTCAGCGCGGATATTCTCGACTATTATGCGACGAATGCGGAGAGCTTCCTCGCACCGGAGCAATTGAAGCCGAGTTCAGGTGAAGCCGTGGTCGAAAGTAGTCCGCTCGGTGTGCTCTTTGGCGTGCAGCCATGGAATTTCCCGTATTACCAACTTGCCCGTTTTGCAGCTCCGAATCTCATGGCGGCCAATGTCGTGATGGTGAAGCACTCGGGCACGGTGCCGCAGTGTGCCATCGCCTTTGAGCAACTCTGGCTTGAGGCGGGAGCGCCAGTGGGTGCCTATACCAATCTGTTCATCTCCCATGAGCAAGTGCTCGCTGTGATCGACGATCCACGCATCCGAGGCGTGGCTCTGACGGGTGGCGTCGCGGCTGCGAGAAGCGTGGCCGAAAGAGCTGGGAAAAACGTCAAAAAATCCACGATGGAGCTGGGTGGCAGTGATGCTTTCATCGTGCTCGAAGATACTGATTTAGAGCAGACTCTAAAATGGGCGGTATGGGCCAAGATGAACAATATGGGCCAGTGCTGCATTGCTGCGAAACGTTTTATCATCGTCGAAGCAGTGGCTGACCGCTTCCTCGCGAAATTCAAGGTAGCCCTGGAAGCACTCAAACCAGGCGACCCGATGGACAAGAGCACCACCCTCGGCCCGCTCTCCACCGAGGCCGCTTTGGTGCAGCTCGTGAAACAGGTCGATGACGCTGTCAGCCACGGTGCCACTCTCGTGCTCGGCGGCAAGCGCATCGATCGTCCCGGTGCCTTCATGCAGCCGACCATTCTAACGGATATTCAGCCTGACAACCCCGCCTATCGCGAGGAGTTTTTCGGGCCCGTGGCATTGTTCTTCCGAGTCAAAGATGAGGAGGCCGCCATCGCACTCGCCAATGATTCAGATTATGGCTTGGGCGGTTCTGTCTTCACTCAGGATGTCGCACGTGGTAAGCGGGTCGCGAGCCGCATCGATACCGGAATGGTGTTCGTCAATCATCCCACTTGGACCGCCTCAGACCTACCCTTTGGCGGCATCAAAAACTCTGGCTACGGCCGCGAACTCTCCAGCCATGGCATCCATGAGTTTGTAAATAAAAAACTTGTCCGCGTCGCCGCGATAGATTCCCTAGCATAACTGCCGATTTGACTCAAAACTTATGACTGTTCCGTCGTCACTCTCAAAATTTTGGCAGATACTAGCTTTGATCGGTTGGCTCGCTTTCTGTTTTACGGCAGCAGGAAGCGCCCTCTTTGTCTCTACGGATGGAAATTTCAGCTCCACACTAGAAAATTTCTTATGAAAACGAAATCCTACGCCGCAAATGCCGCCACTACCCCACTCGCACCTTTCAGCTTTGATCGCCGCGATCTCGGAGAACGTGATGTGCTAATCGAAATCCTCTTCTGTGGTGTCTGCCACTCGGATGTGCATACTGTCCGCAATGAATGGAATGGCACGACCTACCCCTGTGTGCCAGGCCATGAGATCATCGGCCGCGTGATCAAAGTCGGCGCGAAAGTGGAGAAATTCAAAGCGGGCGATATCGCAGGTGTCGGCTGTCTGGTGGACTCCTGCCGCACCTGCGGAAGTTGTGAAGAGCATCTGGAGCAATTTTGCGAGAAAGAAGCTATTTTCACCTATAACTCCCCCGACAAACACAGTGGCAGAATGACCTTCGGTGGGTATTCTGAGAGCATCGTGGTGGATGAAGTGGTACAATCCAAAGATGAGGCCGCGATGAAAAAGCACCTCAACAGTTTCCACTTTATCCTCGATACCGTCGGGGCGAAGCACGACATCAACGCCTACCTCGTTCTGCTCCGACGCGACGGCAATCTCACGCAGGTCGGCGTGGCTTCCGAACCGCTTGAAGTGGATATCACCAACCTCATCTTCGGCCGCCGGAGCTTCAGCGGATCCCTCATCGGCGGGCTCAAGGAAACCCAAGAAATGCTCGATTTCTGTGGGCAGCATAACATCACCTCCGACATCGAACTCATCCCGATTCAACAGGTCAATGAAGCCTATGATCGACTGGTGAAGGGCGATGTGAAATATCGCTTCGTCATCGACATCGCCTCTCTCAAACAAGCTCAATAAATCAATATTTATATGCCTAACATCACCAGCCGCGAGATTCGTCTTGCCTCACGCCCCACAGGCGTTCCCACCGCCAGCAACTTCAGTCTGGCCGAAACCACCTTGGAGCCGCTTCAAGACCAGCAAGTGTTGGTGCGCAACTTGTTCATGTCCGTCGATCCCTACATGCGCGGCCGCATGAGCGACCGGAAGTCATATGTGCCGCCCTTTGAGGTCGGGAAAGCGCTCGAAGGCGGTGCGGTCGGCGAGGTGATCGAGTCGCGCGCCAACGAGTTCAAAGTCGGCGATATCGTCACGTCCAGTTATGGTTGGCGCGAGGCATTCATCGCAGTGCCCAAGGAGCTGCACGCTGTCAACAAAGCCGTGCAACCGCTCTCCGTTTATCTCGGCACCCTTGGCATGACCGGCATGACGGCGTGGGCGGGATTGACGATGGTCGAGGTGAAGGCTGGCGATGTGATCTATATTTCAGGCGCAGCCGGTGCGGTGGGCAACATGGCCGGACAACTAGCGAAGTTGCGTGGCTGCCGCGTGATCGGTTCCGCTGGCTCCGAGGAGAAGGTTAAACATCTGCTAGATGAATGCCGATTCGATGCCGCCTTCAACTACAAGACCGGCCCCGTGCTGGAACAACTGAACAACGCAGCCCCTGACGGCATCGACGTCTATTTTGACAACGTCGGCGGTGAATCCCTCGAAGCCGCGCTGTCAGGACTGCGGGCGCATGGTCGCATCATCGCCTGCGGTGGCATCTCGGGTTACAACGACGAGAAGCCCAAACCCGGTCCAGCCAATCTCTTCAACATGACCACGAAACGTCTCACCATGAAAGGTCTGATCGTCTTCGACTGGCTGAATCGTCAGAGTGAATTTGAAAAGGAAGTCGGCGCCCACTACCAAGACGGCAAACTGAAGAGCTTGGAAACCGTGGTGGTGGGGATTGATCAAGCGGTGGCTGCGTTCATCGGTCTTTTCGATGGCAAGAACATCGGCAAGATGGTCGTCAAATTATGAGTTTTGTCTGGATCAATCGACAAGCAGAGTGATCACGGTATCTGCACGGAGAGCCTTGGAGTAGGGACAAGTCACGTGGGCTTCCGTCATGATCTTGCCGGCCTCCTCCGGGATCACCCCCGGAAGAAGCGTGTGCGATTTCACTTCAAGGCGGTAGCCGCCATTGTCCTCTTCGATCAGGCTGACCAAGGCACGCACCGCCGACGATGGCAACATCGTATTCAAACGCGTTACTGTGTAAATTTCCGCCCGAACCCTCTAAGTCTTGATAAGCCATGACCTAAGATCTTGAATTCCTGTTCATTAGGATATATAGCTGAACTTCGGACTTCGATTGATACAAGAACTCAGCGGCGACTGGTGGCGCATTCGCGAACCGCAAGATATCCAAGTAGTGCTCCAAGACCGGCGGCAACCCCAATAACCAAATAAGGGTTTTGATGGATGGCTAAGTCGTAAGCCTTAGTCCGTGCTGACGCCTCGTCGTAGAAACGAGCGGTTAAGCTCTTTGCTCCACCCAATGCAGTTGCGAGGGAAGCCCTCGCTTCTTTGACGTGTCCTTCCGCACTATCTGCAGTGGCGGCGAGTAGTGCGCGTGCATGATCGGCAAGGTGATTCATATCATTTTCAATTTTTTCAATAGGTGTGCTCATTTTTGGTATTTAGTTAATAGGTTAATTTGAGAATAAAGCATGAATATATGCTTCATAAATTAGATGCAAAATCCGATCAATTGATCGGTCAAGCTATCCAAGAACGTGTTCAACTTAGCTTTCACACATGAAATTACTATGGGGTGAATCCCTGCCATGGGTAAACTTGACCTGCCCTACCTCAATTGATCTGAATTCCACCGTTTCCAGGGGTTATCTGATCATCGAAACAAAACGTCCACTAATTCACTATGACCACACCTCAGTTGCTTGCTTTCGGGATTCTTGGTGCAACCATGATCCTCTTTATTTGGGGTCGATGGCGGTATGATTTGGTTGCTCTTATGGCGCTTCTTGCCTCCATAGTCGCTGGAACAGTGCCCGCTAAAAAGGCGTTTTCCGGCTTCAGTGACGACATCGTCATCATTGTGGCAAGTGCGTTGGTCGTGAGCGGCGCGATCGCCCGGTCGGGAATCATCGAGAGCAGCGTCCGCTTCATCAGCATCCACGTGCAACGAGTCCAATGGCAACTGACGGTCTTGGTCGGCTCGGTGACATTTCTATCAGCACTAGTGAAAAACATCGGTGCCTTGGCGATGCTGATGCCCGCAGCCCTGAAAATCGCGAGAAAATCCGATGTTTCGCCATCGGTTTTCTTGATGCCGATGGCATTCGGATCACTTCTGGGCGGGTTAATCACGTTGATTGGCACTTCGCCTAACATCATCGTCTCTCGCGTGCGTGAACAAATGACTGGTGAGCCTTTTAAGATGTTCGACTATGCTCCAGTTGGTCTCGGTCTCGCCGTCGCAGGAATCATTTTCCTTCATTTCGGGTATCGTTTGTTGCCGGGCGGGCGGCAAGCGACTCCGACCATGGGCGAAGCGCTGGACATCAAGGATTACACCACCGATGCAAAAGTATCCGACGGTTCGAAATCAATTGGTCAAACCGCTGCGGAGTTCACGGCGGCGAACGATGAGGAAGTAGAGATCACCGGGATCTTGCGTGGCGACTCCCGTTCCAAAATTTCGATACAAAAAGCAATTCTCGAGACAGGCGACACACTCATGCTTCAGGGCGCTCCCGACCAGCTTGAGCGGGCAATCGTCACAGCGGGTCTGGAACTCGCCGGGCAGGGCCGCACGGCTGTCGCCGCAACCCGCAATGAAGACATCGGAGTGATCGAGGCAGTGGTCACGGAAAACTCGCCACTGGTGCGAAAGGCAGCAGCAAGCATCGCTTTGCATGATCGCCATGGAGTGAACTTGCTTGCAATTTCCCGATCCGGCGAGCGCCTGCCACAAGGCTTGCGCGAAACAAAACTCCGAGCGGGCGATGTGATCGTGCTACAAGGTCCGCTCGACATCTTACCAGAGCGACTTGTGGAACTCGGCTGCTTACCCCTTGCCGAGCGTGCAATCCCGCTTGCCAGTGTCCGGCTAGGTCTTATCCCAGTGATCATCCTAGCTGTTGCGATGGCGCTTGCCGCGCTCGGAGTCGTCCCGGCCACAGTGGCATTTTTTGGGGCGGCAGTGTTAGCAATACTTTCCGGCTCGATCCCGATTCGCGCGGCTTATGAGCATGTGGAATGGCCAATCCTGGTAATGTTAGGCGCATTGATTCCCGTCAGCGGAGCATTACAGGACACCGGCGGGACGCAGCTCATTTCCCACTGGCTTTCCTCAATGGCTTCTGGTGCGCCTCCTTGGGGGGCGGTCACACTCATCATGGTCGCGGCTATGGCGGCAACTCCCTTTCTGAACAACGCCGCTACCGTATTGGTCATGGCCCCCATCGCAGCGACCTTCGCGACCGACCTTCAAATGCGTCCCGACGCCTTTTTAATGGCTGTCGCCGTGGGAGCTGGGTGTGATTTCCTCACTCCTATCGGCCACCAATGCAACACGCTGGTCATGGGGCCGGGCGGCTATCATTTCGGCGACTATGCACGACTGGGAGCACCTTTGTCCCTCATTGTGATAACGATCGGCGTGCCGCTGATCCTATTTTACTGGCCTGTATAATGGCAGAGAACTCTCTCACTTTTGGATGGCTGATGTGCTTTATATTAGAGTTTTCTTTGCTAAAGCACCATCCAGTAACTTCGGTTCGCTCGCGCCATACCTCCGCGTGACGAGAGTCGGGATTCACCCCATAGCGGTGCTTTCCCAAGAACGCCAAGGTGCGGTGAAATTTGTCAGAAATCCCTCGAAAAATGGGTGATTCATTCAACCGTTATGAAACCTACCTCCAACCCTAACGCCCACCATTTGCGTTTTCACGAACCTCATCAGCACCTCTCGACACATTTCGGGAACGATTGGTTAGCGCTCCGAGCTGAGGCGTTTGCCCGCTGGTTTGGGACGCCCATCTTTATTGTTGCTCAAACGCTATTCGTGCTTCTCTGGGTTTCCCTAAACGTCGTGGGAGTTTTCAGTTTCGATATCTATCCGTTCATTCTGCTTAATCTCGCCTTTAGTCTTCAAGCCGCCTATGCAGCGCCGCTAATCCTCCTCGCTCAGACCCGCCAGACTGACCGCGATAAAGCCCACACCGAAGCCGATGCTCTTCACCGCGAAGACCTCGCGCATGCCAACGAAGAGCGCCTAGCTCAAACAGCCATACAAGTCGCTGCCATCGCCACCCTACTGGAGCAAAATACCCGACTCACCGAGATGACAGAAAAATTAACAGAACGAATCGACGGTCTGACTTCTGAAATGCACAAACAACTCATCAAGGCCATAGCTTGATCGATGCGGGAAGCAAGTTCATCTACGGCCTAACCAATTAATGTGATGAATTATTTACCTGATAGATATTGGCACTCCATCTCTGCCGAGGAAGCCGCAAGCTCCCTCGGCGTTTCTGTGGCTGCTGGACTTAGCACGGCGGAAGTAACGCGACGGCAGGCGGAAAACGGGCCGAACCGCATGAGCGCACGTCGTGGCAAGCCTCCTTGGTTGAAATTTCTCCTGCAGTTCCATCAGCCGCTCGTCTATATCATGCTCGTTGCGGTGGGTGTGACCGGCTTCCTCCGTGAATGGGTGGACGCGGCGGTCATCGGTGCCATCGTAGTCATCAATGCCATCGTCGGCTTTATGCAGGAATCGAAAGCGGAAACTGCCATTGAGGCGCTGGCTAAAATGGTCGTCACCGAAGCCACCGTGCGCCGTGATAGCAAGAAACTGAGAGTGCCGTCCGAAACGCTCGTGCCCGGCGATGTGGTGCTCTTGCATTCCGGCGACCGCGTGCCTGCGGACATGCGGTTGATCGAAATCCGCAGCCTCCAGGTCGATGAATCGGCTCTCACCGGCGAATCACTGCCAGTGGCCAAACAACTCGATCTTTTGCCTGCTACTACCGATCTAGCAGATCAAAGAAATCTAGCATTTGCTGGAACTTTCATCACCAGCGGGCAGGCAGAAGGGATTGTGTGTCTGATCGGTGACCAGACAGAGACGGGCCGCATCGCAGGTCTTATCGCAGGCGCGGTGGAGCTTTCCACTCCGTTAACGAAACAGATCGCCCGCTTCAGCCAAATGGTGCTTTGGATCATTTTGAGCCTCGCTGCGGTCACCTTCAGCGTGGGCGTGGTGAGGGGAGAAAAACCCGCAGATATGTTTATGGCTGCTGTCGCCCTCGCAGTCAGTGCCATTCCTGAAGGGCTGCCAGCGGCGGTGACCATCGTGCTCGCGATCGGCGTATCACGCATGGCTAAACGGCAGGCCATCATTCGGAAGATGCCTGCCGTGGAGACGCTCGGCTGCGCGACCATCATTTGTTCGGACAAAACAGGAACGCTCACGGAAAATCAGATGACCGTGCAAGAAGTCCTCGCAGGTGGCAGACTATACACCATCACTGGCAGCGGCTACGAACCTCAAGGTAAACTTTTACTCGATGGTAACGCAGTAAAGTTAGAGAATCACGCGGCACTGGCCGAGTGCCTCCGGGCTGGCCTGCTTTGCAATGACAGTCAGCTCGTGATCAAGGATGGCCGCCACGCTGTGCAGGGAGATCCCACCGAGGGCGCGTTGATCGTCGCTGCTGAAAAAGCCGGGCTGAAGCACACTGCCACTCATCGTGAATCCCCCCGCGTGGACATGATCCCCTTTGAATCCGAGCACATGTTCCGCGCGACGTTGAATGAGGATAAGGACGAGCGTGTTATCTATCAAGTAGGTGCGTTGGAGCGGTTGCTAGACCGCTGCACCGACATGCTCGGTCCGGATGGTAGCACCACCGTTCTGGACCAAGCCGCCACACTCAGCAGCGCAGATACCATGGCAAGCCACGGCTTGCGGGTGCTCGCCATGGTGCGCAGGCAGGTGAAAAAATCACACGATAAACTAGAGCAATCTCACGTCGCCCAAGATCTCACTTTCCTCGGGCTACAGGGCATGATTGATCCGCCACGCGCCGCTGCAGTTGCTTCAATCGCCCTTTTTGACAAAGCAGGAATCGCCGTAAAAATGATCACGGGTGATAACCTCATCACAGCCCGGGCCATCGCCAAACAGATCGGTCTCAAGGGCGATGAGGCACTATCCGGCAGCGATCTGGAAAATATTTCCGACACAAATCTACCAGACGTAGCGGAGCGCACCACCATCTTTGCCCGGGTAGCTCCCGAACAAAAATTACGGCTTGTGAAGGCCCTGCAAACCCACGGCCACGTCGTCGCCATGACCGGAGATGGCGTGAACGATGCACCTGCGCTTAAGCAGGCAGACATCGGCGTGGCCATGGGCATCAGCGGCACCGACGTGGCAAAAGGGGCTGCCGCCATAATTCTCACTGACGATAATTTTTCCAGCATCGAAGCCGCCGTCGAGGAAGGCCGAGGCGTCTATGACAACCTCACAAAATTCATCGTCTGGATCATTCCGACTAACCTCGGCGAGTCGCTTATGCTGCTAAGCGCCATCATGCTTGGTCTGCCGCTTCCGCTGGTGCCGTTGCAACTCCTTTGGATCAACCTCACCGACACCATTCTCGGTCTCTCCCTTGCTTTCGAGCCCAAGGAAGGCGATGTAATGAATCGCCCGCCGCGCCCTACGCAGCAGCCGCTACTGCCATGGCAACTCATCCAACGCTCCTTGCTCGTTTCCACCATGATGTTGGCTGGAGGAATGGGTATCTTCCTGTGGGAGTTGCGTGTGGAAAACACCGGCCTGCCTGCTGCCCGCACCGCCCTCGTCAATCTCATCGTGCTGGTGCAGATCTTTTACCTTTTCAACTGCCGCACACTGAAGCGTTCCGCACTATCCATCGGACTGTTTACCAACCGCTGGGTCGTCGCCGGAGCGTTAACCATGTTGGCGGCCCAAGGGTTCTTCACCCATAGTGCCGTTCTAAACCACCTTTTTCACACTACCCCAATTTCTATTGGAGCTTGGCTACGCGTCACCGTCACCGCGTTTCTCGCCTTTGTCGTCATCGAAATCGAAAAATGGCTGCGGTTTCGGAACTCTTTTCCTCACGTTAAAGCGGTGGAACATTAAAATACTAGATATTCTTCTAATCATAGTAGGGTTATACCCCATAGCTAATCACTCTATTTATCGTTATTTTACCTACCTTGCTCGAATTCATCAGAGCAAGAATTAAAACACATCCATTCCATGAAAATCAAATCGAACACACGATCCGCCATCCTTGCAGCAGCCAGTTTGCTCTTCACCACAAACTCCATTCTCTTGGCAGATCAAACGGACGATCACATCGTTGATTCCGCCAAAAACTCATTTGTCTTTAGAACCTTTCTCAAGGAAGGTTCTGTCAAAACCGAATCCAAAGACGGCAACGTCACACTGTCGGGAACCGTGGAGCATGAGTTTCAAAAAACACTCGCTGGAGACACCGCAGCTAGCATCCCTGAGGTTAAAAAAGTCGATAATCGCCTTACCGTAAAATCAAATGATTCATCACCTAATGCTGATAAACTTCTCGTCCAGAAAGTGAAAACCATGCTCCTTTTCCATCGCAATCTCAGCGCCAGCAAGACCGACGTAAGTTCAGAAAACGGCAAGATCACCCTTCGTGGTAATGCCTCAAGCCAGGCGCAAAAAGAACTCACCACTGAATACACCAAAGACATTGATGGCGTGACAGGCGTGACAAACGATATGGTTGTGGCGGAAGGTAAGGCTATGCCAGGTCGCACCATTGCAGAGAAAATCGATGACGCATCCGTGACCGCGCAGGTCAAAGCTTCGCTGCTTACCCACCGCTCCACCAGTGCGGTGAAAACCCATATCCAGACCCGGGAAGGTGTCGTCACCGTCAGTGGCGTGGCTTCCAACGCTGCTGAAAAAAGCCTCGTGACGAAATTGATCATGGACATCGATGGTGCCACAAGTGTGGAAAACAACATGACCCTCCCATAGTGGGCTATTGCCTCCTCAGTAACCCGCACCGCCACCACCGACGGTGCGGGTGTTTTTTACTCAGGTGCGTCTCACAATGCATCAGATTAAGTTCAAAAAACCACCCGAGTAGGGATACACCCCATTGAAGCTTAGTTGAGGTAGAATTAAGTTCGTGCCTTCACCAAGTATTAACAACATTTAAAATGAGGCATCTAGTAAAAATATGAAATCTATAAATATAAAATATTACACTCTAGTAAGTTCACTTTCCATACTAGCAGTTACGGGGGCTTTCCTCATCCCATCGTTGGCCCGGGCAGCGGAACAAGGAGTCGAAGAACTAACCCGTGGACCAGTACACGAGGCGTTTGCTTTTTCTGCTAGAAATGATCCAGAGCCAGGGATGTTTGTGAAAATAGCACCCCCGACCCAGATCGAGGAAGTGCCGCCCGACCAACGGCCATCAGGCGACAATGTTTCCTGGATCCCAGGCTACTGGGGCTGGGAGGAAGAATCCACTGACTTCATTTGGATCAGCGGAGTGTGGCGGAATATGCCACCAGGCCGCCAGTGGACGCCGGGATATTGGGGCGAGGCGGAAAGTCAGTGGCAATGGACATCGGGCTACTGGGCAGACTCGACCTTGCAGGAGGTGTCCTATTTACCAAAGCCGCCGCGATCGATCGAATCGGGTCCAAACATCGATTCTCCCTCGCGAAATCACATTTGGATCTCGGGTACATGGGTCACTCGCCAAGAGCGCTACGCTTGGAGACCGGGCTATTGGGAGAATGGCCAGCAAAACTGGAGCTGGACTCCTGCTCACTATCAATGGACGCCACGCGGTTATATTTTCATTGATGGCTACTGGGACTATGATATTCCCCGTCGTGGTGTGGTGTTCGCACCTGTGCGTTTCAACCGTGAGTATTACAATCGTCCTAATTATGCATACACGCCACTGGTCGTAATTGCGCTTAACGTCTTTGTGGACCACTTGTTCGTGCGTCCAAGGTATGGCCATTACTATTTTGGAGATTATTATGCACCTAGATATCAGACCGACGGCTTCTATGCTTCATTCTCTTATCGTTCTACCCAAGGTGGCTACGATCCGCTTTATGCGCAGGCCCGTTGGCGTCACCGCGATGATCGGGACTGGGAACGCACAAGGCGCGATGATTTCGACTATTATCGGAGCCATGAAGACGCTCGTCCGGCGCGAACTTGGGCTGCCATGCAAACGCAGCCAGAAAGCAAGCGCGAGAATAAACGGGATAACTATCAATTCGCGCAGTCGCTGCCACAATATGCCAGCAACGAAAAAGGACAGACTTTTCAAGCCGTAAATACCGACAGCCGCGCTAAAATTTCTCAGCAGAACAAGCAGGTCCGAGAAAGCTCCCAAGACCGTCGCAAGATGGAAAATCGCCTAGGAGACAAGCCGACGGAAGGGGCTGACAAAAGCATTCAGGCGAAGCGGGAGAAAATGACTCGAACGCCGCTGGCAGGCAAAGCCGCTAGAGAGTTCTCAGGCAAGGAAGCCCCACCAGTCCGCCGTGAATACAAGCAATCTGATACTACTGATAGAGAAAAAACCGATGTGACAGATGGTCGCAAAGAAAACACCAAACGGAACGAACCAGCAGCCCCCTCAAAAGACCGTGGTAAAAAGACGCAGAACTCACCCCAACAGAGGGAGGAGAGTAAAAAAACGAATCGCCCAGACAATGCTACACCTGAAAAGGGCAGCGAAAAACGACAACAGAAAATGCAGCCAGCTCCAACAGAGGTAGTTCCAAAAGAAGAAAAAGAGCGAAGCCAAGGAGAGAAATCGGAACCAAAGCTAAAGCAAAAAGACCGCGAACCCGCCACGCAAAAGCCATCGCACGAACAGCAAGCCAAGCCTGAGCGAGCCAAACCCGAGCAAGCCAAGCCTGAGCGAGCCAAGCCTGAGCAAGCCAAGCCTGAGCAAGCCAAGCCTGAGCAAGCCAAGCCCGAGCGAGCAAAGCCCGAGCGAGCCAAACCTGAGCAGGCCAAACTTGAGCCAAAACCCATTCCAAATACGAAGAAAAGGGACGAGGATCAAAAGCCTGGAAAACAGAAAGGAGACTGAGCAGAAAAAATTCCATCTATCCATTTCCAGGCCATCAATCATGCTTTGAATTCCGGCTATCGTGATCGAACAAAAATGCAACACAACCTGATTGAGTTAAAAGTTTCATGAGGATCGAAAACACAAGTAATTCAAAAGTGATAGAAGCAAGGCAGGAAGCATCCCAAGAACGCATCGCCTTTGTGGGTGGTTACGAACCCCGGCGATGCGGAATCGCGACCTTTACCCATGATCTATGTGAAGCGGTGGCCAATGCTTCACCCACGGCGGAATGCATTGCCGGTGCAGTCAACGACAAAGTGGAGGGCTACAAATACCCGCCGAGAGTGCGTTTTGAAATCCTAGAAAAGGATCTGGATTCCTACCGGCGAGCGGCGGATTTTCTGAATTTTAATAAGACTGAAATCCTGTGCGTGCAGCACGAGTTCGGCATCTATGGTGGACCCGCAGGAAGCCACTTGCTGGCTCTACTCAGAGAGGTGCGGATGCCGGTGGTCACCACTCTGCACACGCTGCTTCAGGAGCCTAATCCAGCACAGCGCAAAGTGATGCAAGAGCTAATCCAACGAAGCGAACGGCTGGTGGTGATGGCGCACAGAGGATCTGAAATTTTACGGGACACCTACGGCGTGACTGACTCCAAGATCGATGTCATTCCGCACGGGATTCCAGACATTCCCTTCACGAATTCCGACTTTTCAAAGGCACAGTTCGGGTTGGAAGGGCGTAGGGTGCTGCTCACCTTCGGGTTGTTAGGTCCAGGGAAAGGGATTGAACATGCTATCAAAGCACTGCCTGAAATCGTCAAGTGCCATCCCAACGTCGTCTATCTCGTATTGGGTGCCAGTCACCCGCATTTGGTCGCTCGCGAAGGCGAAAGCTACCGCCTCGGACTGGAGCGTCTGGCCGAACAGCACGGGGTAAGAGAGCATGTCATTTTCTATAATCGCTTCGTCTCACTGGCCGAACTGACTGAGTTTATTGCCGCGACGGATATCTATGTAACTCCTTACTTGAACGAGGCTCAAATCACCTCCGGAACGCTCGCGTATGTGTTTGGTGCAGGTAAAGCAGTCGTTTCGACGCCGTATTGGCATGCGCGGGAATTGTTGGCTGAAGGGCGCGGCAAACTGGTGCCGTTCAACGATCCCCACGGTATCGCGGAGGGAGTATGTGGGTATCTGGATGATCCGAGCTTGTTGGAACAGACGCGAGTGGATGCCTATCAGCTTGGTCGGCAAATGATCTGGCCTAAGGTGGCGGCGCAGTATCAGGAATCGTTCCAGCGAGCACGGGCGGATCGCAAGGCGGCTACCCGCATGACCTTGGCGGACCGCACTCTAGCTAGCAGCCCCTATAGCCTGCCACCGTTGCGACTCGATCACATCGTGCGGATGAGCGACGGCACAGGGATTTTTCAGCACGCCATCTTCAATGTGCCGAATTTCCATGAAGGCTACTGCACCGATGATAACGCCCGGGCATTCATCTTGTGCAACTTGGTGGAAGAGCCAAGTTTGCTAGATCATCTGGCAACGGGCTACCTTGCATTTCTCGCGGCAGCATTAAACTATCATTCCGGACGCTTTTGTAACTTCATGAGTCACGGGCGCCAGTGGTTGGAAGTGGCGGGCAGCGAAGACAGCCACGCCCGGGCACTATGGTCACTCGGCGTCGGTGCCGGACGCTCTAAGAATACGGGACATCGCTTGCTGTGCGTGCAACTTTTTGAACGGGGCTTGCCATCCGTGGAATCATTCACTTCGCCTCGGGCATGGGCTTTTTCACTTTTAGGTATCCATGAATATCTCGCGAAGTTTCCCGACAAGGACGAAGTGCTTGCGGTCCGAGAAGTCTTGACTCAAAAGCTGGTGAAATTGTGGCAAAACCATGCTACCGAAGATTGGCCATGGTTCGAGTGTAGCGTCACTTATGATAATGCCCGTCTGTGTCAGGCCTTGATGATGAGTGGAAGCCTTATTCCTCACCCGGAAGCTTTGGAAATAGGCATCAAATCATTGCGCTGGCTGGTATCCATCCAGACGACCCAAGCGAATCATTTTCGGCCCATTGGTAGTAATGGTTTTTACGTCAAAGATGCGCACCGCGCGCAATTTGATCAACAACCAGTCGAAGCACAAGCGATGGTATCTGCGTGCTTGGAAGCTTATTCACTCACTCAAGATCGGTTCTGGGCGGACGAGGCAAAGCGGGCCTTCGAGTGGTTTCTGGGTCGCAATGATCTCGGGTTGCAACTCTATGACTCCACGACCGGCGGGTGTGGCGACGGTTTGCATGACAACCGCGTCAACGCCAACCAAGGAGCGGAGTCCACACTCGCCTTCCACATCGCCCTCGCCGAAATGAATCACGCTGAGCATTTGATCTTTCCCTCACGCCATTATTCCTCATGAAAACCATCAATCTCTATCGTCATGAGATTACTCTGCTGCCCGAAAGCAGTCGAGTGATCATCCGTTCTTTCGTCCCCGCTGATTCACTCCACACCACCGCGATATTGGGACGAGCGCTTGCACTTACAGAAGAAGAGGTAACCAAGGAATTAGAGTCAGTTTACCATGAATTTGAGGCAAGGCATTATGATATTGAGGCACTTCTACTAGCTCACTATCAGAAAGTGTCTTCTCATATCTTCACTCAGCATCCTCTTTCTCATTCACGTCAACTGCTCATTGGGAGCTTGTTTTCCGGTGAATATTCCTTGGAATCCGCCGCGTTGTTCAATCCATCTATTGTTGCACACCCTGACCAGAGCGGGATACCTGAAGGAGGTCTGCGTTTCATAATGAGTCTTCGAGCCACTGGGGAAGGCCATATCTCGTCCATCGAGTTTCGGATGGGCGTCATCGCGCCCGATGGACAGATCATGCTAGATAACGTTTCACGCTATGTAACCATGCCTCAAATTGTGCCTAACCCGAGTTATAGAAAAAGAAGTTTTATTCTAAAATTTCATGAAATGGGCTTCGATAACGAATTTGCAAACGCGGTCATGACACCGCTTGAAAAGGAATTCACCCGCGACGATTTGAACAAAAGCGTTGGAACGATCCGCCATGAAAATCACCCCGACTCGCATGAACTCAAGCGCACACTTGAATGTATCCAATGGCTTGCGGACTCGAACTATGAACTGAGCTTCTCTTCCAAACTTGGCATAAGCGAGCGGATTATCTTTCCAGTTTCGCCAAACGAGAGCAATGGCATCGAAGACGCGCGCTTCGTCCGCTTCACTGAGGACGATGGCACGAGCATGTATTATGCCACCTACACCGCATACAATGGGCGTGCCATTCTTCCCCAGTTTATTGAGACACTGGACTTTCTTCACTTCCGCATCCTGACCCTTAACGGAAGTGCCGTGCAAAACAAGGGAATGGCGCTCTTCCCCCGGCGTATTGGCGGACGCTACGCGATGCTGTCACGGCAAGATGACGAAAATCTGTTTATCATGTTTTCGGAAAATCTCCACCACTGGAGCGACCCAAAAATTCTTATGCGTCCTGCGGAGATATGGGAATCGGTGAAAGTCGGGAATTGTGGTTCTCCCATCGAAACCGCAGCAGGTTGGTTGGTCATCACTCACGGTGTCGGACCGATGCGCAAGTATTGCATCGGGGCAGTACTTTTGGATTTGGAAGATCCCACCAAGGTGATTGGTAGACTCTCTCAACCTCTTATATGTCCCGAAGGCCTAGAACGTGAAGGCTACGTCCCCAACGTCGTCTATAGCTGTGGCTCGTTGATCCACGGCGACAAGTTGATTTTGCCATACGCTATGAGCGACAAGTTCACTGTGATCGCGAGTGTGGAAGTGAAACAAATTATTTCGGCCTTGTTGCAGTGAGGAGGCTATCTATGATAACGGGGTTCAAAACTGACGAACCCTGGCACAATGACCCCTAACGTTGCGACAAAGCCGATTCCCAATTCTTCCCCGGATGCTGCGGCACCACAACCGAGTGCGGCGTTCCCCATCGTGGGTATCGGCGCGTCCGCCGGTGGGCTTGAGGCCTTGGAGCTATTCCTGCAGCAGGTGCCTGTGGGATGCGGGATGGCATTCGTAATTGTCCAGCATCTGGACCCCACGCGGAAGGGGCTGATGGTAGAGATTCTCCAGCGCTGCACACGGATGAAGGTCATGCAAGTGAAAGACCGCACACGTGTCCAACCGGACTGTGTTTTTGTCATTCCACCCAACAAGGATATGTCCATCCTGAACGGCGTGTTGCATTTGTTCGAAACGTCGAGTGTCCGAGGATTGCGACTTCCTATCGACTATTTCCTCCGTTCGCTTGCGCAGGACCAGCAGGAGGCCGGCATCGGTGTGATTCTATCAGGAATGGGATCGGACGGAACGCTGGGACTGCGTGAAATCAAGGAAAAGGCAGGACTTGGCTTGGCCCAAGAGCCGACAAGCGCGAAATTCAGCAGTATGCCACGCAGCGTGATTGATGCTGGGCTGGCAGACATCGTGGCTCCAGCGGATGAGTTGCCGGGAAAGATCATGGCCTTCTTGAAGCATACACCGCTGATCGGAGATACGGGACAGGCAGCGAATGTAAGACTGCAAGGAGGCCTGGAAAAAATTCTCATCCTGCTTCGCACGCGGGTGGGACATGATTTTACATTTTACAAGAGCAACACTCTCTACCGTCGCATCGAGCGGCGCATGGGCGTTCATCAGATCGACAAAATCGCCAGCTATGTCCACTATTTGCAGGAAAACCCGCAGGAGCTGGACCTCTTGTTCAAGGAGATCTTAATCGGAGTAACCTCGTTTTTCCGTGATCCGCAGGTCTGGCAATTGTTGCGTGAACAGACGATTCCCGCACTGCTAGCCAACCGCCCGGCAGGCACTCTGAGGGCGTGGGTCGCAGGTTGCTCGACCGGTGAAGAGGTCTATTCGCTGGCCATCGTGTTCAAGGAGGCGATGGCAGAGTTCGAGTCGAAGAAGGACTTCAAACTCCAAATCTTCGCCAGTGATCTCGACAGCGATGCCATCGCCAAGGCACGCCAAGGCCATTTTCCGGAGAATATCGCCGCTCATGTTTCTGCGGATCGACTGCGCCGCTATTTCACCAAAGAAATCAGCGGCTACCGGATTCGCGCAGAGATTCGCGAAATGGTGATATTTTCTCCACACAGTCTCATCATGGATCCGCCGTTCATCAAGTTGGACTTTCTGAGTTGTCGGAATCTGTTGATCTATCTAACGCAGGAAATGCAGAAGAAACTCTTCCCGCTGTTTCACTACTGCCTGCATCCGGGGGGCATCCTCATGCTCGGTAGCGCGGAAAGCATTGGTCAATTCACCGACTTATTCTCGACCGTGGACGGCAAATCGCGCATTTTTCGCAACTCAGGTATAGACTTGCGTTCGGAAGGCCTCGAGTTTCCGCCATCCTTCGCCAGTCGCATCCCGGATGGCTACGGGGGTAAGGCCATCATGAAAACCTCTCAGAACCTTCAAACCCTCGCAGAACAACTGATTCTGCGAAGCTACACCCCGCCATCCGTCCTTACCAACGCATCCGGTGACATCCTCCACATCAGCGGTCGGACGGGGCAGTTTCTTGAACCTGCTGCTGGCAAAGCAAACTGGAACATCTTCGCGATGGCGCGCGATGGCCTGCGCTACGAACTGACAGCAGCCTTCCAAAAGGCATTGAAGCAGGACGGTCCTGTCTATGTGAAAGACTTGAAAATCCGCACCGATGGCGGAGAACGCTATACGAACATCAGCATTGAGATGCTGCCGGAATCAACTCCACTGCGTGGGATGGTTATGATTGTTTTCAATGAAATTCCGACACCTCTAGTCTCCAAATCATCCGTCAAACAAGGGACCGCTTCACGGGGGGGGAATCGCCCCACAGAGGCAGAACGCGAGTTACAAGAAGCTCGCGCCGAGTTGCAAAACACCCGCGAGGAAATGCAAACCACGCACGAGGAGCTAAGGTCCACCAATGAAGAACTCCAGTCCACCAACGAGGAAATGCAGTCCGCCAACGAGGAGTTGACCACCTCAAAGGAGGAAATGCAGTCGCTCAACGAAGAAATGCAAACCGTCAACGCGGAGTTGCAGAATAAAGTCGAGGAACTCTCACGGTCGAATAATGACATGAAAAACCTCCTCAACAGCACCGACGTCGCCACGCTGTTTCTCGACAGAGAGCTTAACGTCCGCCGTTTCACCACCCAAGCGACCAAGATCATCAATCTTATCCCCGGCGACATCGGCAGGCCCATCACCGACCTCTCGTCGGATCTCATCTATCCGGATCTGCCGGACGATGCCCGCGAGGTGCTGCGGAAACTCGGCTTCACGGAAAAGCCCATCAGCTCGCGCGACGGCCGCTGGTTCACCGTGCGCATCATGCCTTACCGGACCTTGGACGACCGCATCGACGGCGTGGTCATCACGTTCTGGGACATCAGCGTTGCCAAAGCGCTCGAAGGGAAAATGCAGGATATCCAAGACCATCTTGAAATCCGTCTGGCAGACCAATCCAGCGAATTCAACAATGCAAAAAATACGGATGCACCGCTACGTCCATCGTAACTCTAACTGACACCGCTATGCCAGCCAAGACCAAGCTTCATCAGACTCCTAACGAACTGCGCCGCCGTGCCGAAAAGGACTCGGCTTCCCGACAGGTGGAGACTCCCGCGTCACGCACAGAAATGGACAGTCAACGCCTTCTTCACGAACTCGCGGTCCACCAGATCGAGTTAGAAATGCAGAACGCGGAACTCCGCCTCGCTCGTGACGAAGCAGATCTGGTCAAGGAAAAATACGCGGACCTCTATGACTTCGCCCCGGTGGGCTATTTCACGATCAACGCGGACGGCACCATCCAAATGGTCAATCTCACCGGAGCCACACTCGTCGGGATGGTGCGTTCACGCTTGGTCGGCCGGTCCTTTCAAATGCTCGTTTCACCCGCTCTTCGTCCCACCTTCAACGCCTTCCTCGCACAGGTCTTTACCCGCAATGCCGCTCCGTTAATCGAATCCGAGCTGATCCACCAAGGTCACCCTGATCGCTACGTAACCATCAACGTGCAACTCTCACCCGATGGCCAGGAATGCAGCATGATCGTGACCGACATCAGCGACCGCAAGCGCGACGAGGATGCCCTCCGCGTTTCGGAAATCCGCTACCGGCGGCTGTTCGAGACTGCGCACGACGGCGTCCTCCTCATGGATCCTGCCACCCGTAAAATCACCGATGCGAATCCATACATGACCAAGCTGCTAGGCTACTCGCACGCGGAATTCGTCGGTAAGGAACTGTTTGAAATCGGATTGCTGAAAGATGAAGAAGCCAGCCAAGAAATGTTCCAACAGTTGAAGGTAACCCACGAGGTGCGCTACGAGGATCTGCCGCTGGAGAGCCAGAGCGGTCAGCACCAGGAAGTCGAGGTCGTCGCAAATCTCTATCAGGAAAATGGCAAGCCGGTCATCCAGTGCAACATCCGCAACATCACCGAACGCAAACAAGCGGAGGACACCTTACGGCGCAACGAGGCACTCTTCTCCGCGCTCATCGGACAGGTACCGATCGGCGTCTATGTCGTGGGACCCGGATTCCATTTGCGACAAGCGAACCTTCTCGCTCTCAAAGCGTTCGGCAATATCGAGCATCCCATGGGCAAGGACTTTGCGGAAATTGTCCGGTTTCTTTGGCCGAAACGCGCTGCGGATCACACCTTAGCTCGCTTCCGTCACACCTTGAAAACCGGCGAATCTTATCGCTCGCCGGACTTTACTCACCGCCGCCGCGACATCGGGGTAAAGGAATTTTACGAATGGCAAATCGAACGTATCAGCCTGCCATCCGGCGACTTCGGCGTGGTTTGCTTTTTCAATGACATCACCGCCCGCATTCAGGCGGAGCATACACAGCGCAATCTCGCGGTGATGACTTCCTCTAACGCTAAACTCAAACAGGAAATCATCCGGCGTCAGACCGTCGAGGAAGTCCTTCGCCAAACCCAGACGGAAGAAACCCGTTTGCTCCACGAATCCCGCAAACAGGCACTCCGACTGCGCGATCTCTCTCACCAGATCCTCCACGTGCAAGAGGCGGAACGGAAACGCATCAGCCGCGAGCTGCATGACGTCATCGCCCAGACTCTCGTCGGCATCAATGTCCATGTCACCTCCCTTTCCAGGGAAGCTGACGTGCAGCTCGGCAGTCTTCGCGACCGCATCAGCAAGACCCATCATATGGTCGCAAAATCGCTGGAAATTGTCCATCAGTTCGCCCATGAACTGCGCCCGACCATGCTTGATGACCTCGGACTGATCCCCGCGCTCCAGACTAGTCTCAAGAACTTCATGGAAGAAACCGGCATCCGCGTCAGTCTCAAGGCGTTTGCAGGGATTGATATAGTACCGGAAACCATCCGCACCGCATTCTATCGAATCGCCCAAGAGGCGCTCGTAAACGTCGCCAAACACGCCAAGGCAAGCGCTGTCGAAATCCTAATCGACAATCTCGACGGTAACATTTGCATGGAAATCTCCGACAACGGCCAAGGCTTCGAACTCGATGGACACCAAGCCTCCAAAAAGCAAGGGCGGCTCGGCCTAACTGGGATGCGAGAACGCGCAGAAATGATCGGAGCGAATTTCTCCGTCACCTCCGCACCCGGTGCCCCCACCACCATTCGGGTCGTCGTCCCATCCTCCCGAACCCGGAAACAATCCGTCAAAAAATCCAAAAAACCGCTCCCCTGAATACGATCACCCTCTTCCTCGTGGAAGATCGGGCCATCGAAAAAGGTATCTTCGAGAGCAGCTTGCAGGTGACGATTCTGTGATGCTCCACACTGCTTCCTCCGGACAATTCAAATGAAGTGTCGGATGGCGGTGTCAGAACAATCCGAGAACTTTCAGAATGACGACCACGACGACGACAGCACCAATGATGTAGATGATTGAATTCATAGACCTGTTTCTAGACGCTCGATCTATTCGCAACAATAGGGTATTACCCTACCCTTGCATGAGATTCCTCACTGATCTCACAACTGTCGCCTCAGGGATACCGCGATTCTGTCCCATACCTTCCCCGCAGAAGAACGATTTCTAAACTCTGCCCGCGTCATCCGGCGCGATTTCGCTTTATCCTTCTCGAATTCCCTCACCTGCTCCGCGGCGAATTCAGCATCATAGATGTTCAGATTTGCCTCGTCGTTCAGCCGGAACGAACGATCATCGAAATTCGTCGAGCCTACGGAAACCCACACGTCGTCAACGATGATCACCTTGCAGTGATACATTGCGGGCTGGTATTCATAAATCTCAACTCCGGCGTCCAGCAGCTCACCCCACAAGGCCCGTGACGCGCCGGCGACGATTTGCGAGTCTGTGTGAGGGCCAGGAACGATAATCTCGACCTTGACCCCGCGTTTGCGAGCGCTGATGAACGTCTGGATCGCCAGCTCGTCCGGCACGAAATACGCAGCCTGCAAGCGGATGCTCTTGGTCGCCGAGGCGACAGAAAGCAAATACATCATCCGCACACTTTCACTGCCCTCGCCGCGCGAGCTTTTAAACACTTGAGCAGACGATTCGCCTACCGCTTCAAGCGCGGGAAAGTAGGCCGGTCCTGCGAGAACTTTTGCCCGGGTCTTGATCCAGTTATCACAAAAGACCGCCTGCATCTGGGCTACGGCAGGCCCTTCCAGCTGATAGTGGGAGTCCCGCCAATGGTCCGCCGCGCCTGCATTTCCCGTCCATGGATCGGCGATTCCCACACCGCCAGTAAAGCCGATCCGACCATCCACC
>JANPAU010000341.1:0-12935 GCA_031430055.1 Akkermansiaceae bacterium
CTGTCGTTGACCATCTTGGTGATGGTTTCGCGATAGGCGACTTGCGGGGCGCACTTGACCATGGTCTGGCGATACGCGGCCTTGGCGGCGATTTCGAAGGCGATGTTGCTGGAGTCCACGGCGTGGAAACCACCTTCGTTGAGCGTGACCTTGAAGTCCAAGCAAGGGTAACCCGCAAGTGGTCCTTTATTGACGCAGGTTTTAAAGCCCTTTTCGACGGCGGGGATGAACTCTTTCGGGATGCTGCCGCCGGTGACCTTGGACTCGAAGATGAAGCCTGAGCCGACTTCGCCGGGCTCGATGGTGTAGTCGATCTTCGCGAACTGGCCGGAACCACCGGACTGCTTCTTGTGAGTGTAGCTGTCGTTGACCATCTTGGTGATGGTTTCGCGATAGGCGACTTGCGGGGCGCCGACGGTGACCTCGACCTTGTGAGTGCGCTTGAGGATGTCGATCTTGATATCAAGGTGGAGCTCGCCCATGCCTTTGAGGATCATTTCGTTCGTTTCATCGTCGGTCTCGACGCGGAACGAGGGATCTTCCTGGATCATCTTGCCGATGGCGTTGGCGAGCTTTTCAGCATTGGCCTTGTCCTTGGCGGCGACGGCGATGGAGATGACGGGATCTGGGAAAACCATCGGCTCGAGGGTGGCCGGGTTTTTCTCACAGCAGAGGGTGTGACCGGTTTGGACGTTTTTCATGCCCACGATGGCGACGATGTCACCTGCTTGAGCGGAGTCGATTTCCTTGCGGTCATCGGCGTGCATCTCGACCATGCGGCTGATGCGCTCGGTCTTGCCAGTGAATGAGTTGAGAATGGTGTCGCCTTTCTTGATGGTGCCCGAGTAAATGCGGGTGAAGGTAAGCGCGCCGAACTTGTCGTCCATGATCTTGAACGCCAAGCCGCGGAATGGGGCATTGGGGTCGATGACGGCGAACTTGCCGGGTGGGGTGCCTTCGGCGTCCACTTCAGGGAGTGGCTTGACGTCGGTCGGGGAAGGAAGGTAATCGACGACGGCGTCGAGGACGAGCTGGAGACCTTTGTGTTTGAAGGAAGAACCGCAGTAGGTTGGGAAGAATGCGAGGTCGATGGTGCCTTTACGGATGCACTTTTTGACCTGCTCGATGGTGGGTTCTACACCTTCGAGGTATTTCTCCATGATTTCGTCGTCTTGTTCGACGGCGGTCTCGATGAGTTGGGCGCGGTATTCCTTGGCCTTGTCCACCATGTCGGCGGGGATTTCCTCGATCTTGAAATTTTCCGGTTGGCCGGATTCGTCCCAGATGTGAGCCTTCATCGTGAGCAAGTCGACCACGCCGACGAAGTCGGACTCAGTGCCGATCGGCAGGACCATGACGAGTGGATGGGCGCCGAGGATCTTCTTCACCTGGGCGGTGACGCGGTAGAAGTCAGCACCAATACGGTCGAGCTTGTTGACGTAAATGACACGGGAAACTCCGGAATCGTTGGCGTAGCGCCAATTGGTTTCCGATTGAGGTTCTACGCCGCCGGAGCCGCAGAAGACGCCGACGCCGCCGTCGAGCACTTTGAGGGAGCGGTAAACTTCGATGGTGAAATCGACGTGGCCTGGGGTGTCGATGATGTTGAACTGGTGGTCCTTCCAGAAGCAGGTGGTGGCGGCGGATTGGATGGTGATTCCGCGCTCGGCTTCTTGGTCCATGAAGTCCATGGTGGATGCACCGTCGTGAACTTCACCGATTTTGTGGATCTTGCCGGTGAGCTTGAGAATGCGTTCAGTGGTGGTCGTTTTGCCCGCATCAACGTGGGCGAAAATGCCGATGTTGCGGTATTTGCTAAGGTCCTTCATAGGGATAGTGGCTTCTGGTTTGCGGGCGACGGTTTCGCGCCGGGGGCAGATTCCTAGTCAGGTGTGGCGGTTTGGCAATCCTAGAGTCGGTTGGGCGGGATTTTTCGTCGGGAGGGGAAGTTCTACGCCATTGCGTAATGCCATTGTGGCCGGATTTGAGATATCTCTTTCTCTGTCGCCGCGAGCAACTCTCCTCACCTGAGGCCGAGGACTCAACGCTTCAGAAAAGCCGACGAGAATCGAGTTCCCCCCCACTTCGATTTTCGCCGGCTTCTTTTTTGGGCTATTTCGCCGTGAAGACCCGCGAGGCGGAGAGTGCGAAGTTTTCCGGATCATACATCGACTCGACCTTGGCGGGCGGGGCGGTGGCTTGGCCGGCGACGGTGCAGCGGGCGAGGTAAGTGAGCGTGTAAGTGCCCTTTCTCCAAACTTGATCGAGGAAAAAGCAGGCGCGGTCGGTGCGGAGCTCGGAGTGGCTGACTTGCCAATCGTTCTCGCTGGTCGAGATGCCGACGGCGGCGCGCTGGGATTTGAAGTCGGTGTTGACCGTTTCAAAAAGCGAGGGCAGCGGGTCTTCGATGACAAGGTAGCGCGTCTGATCCTGCGGCAGGGTGACTCGGAGCGAGACGCGGATGAGGTCGCCGACTTGCGGTTCGGTGAGGATGGTGGCGGAGCCGTCGCCATGGATGCGCTCGTAAATGCGGTCGATGGAGAGGCCGTTTTTCGCCACGGGCTGAGTCGGGATGATCTGCGGCTTGGCGGCGATTTTCATGCGGACGCAGGCGCTTTGGTCGGCGCTGAGGGCGAGCTTGAGTTCGGGCGTGAGCTTGAAAGCGCGAGTGGCGGTGGGTTGTTCTTCGGTGAGGACGATGGTCTCGGTGCCGGATGCGGTTTCGAACGCGAGGGAAACTGGGGCGTCGCTGAGTGTCTGCTGTCTGGCGTATTCTGCCATACCGAGAAGACTCCAGCCATTGACCCAGGTGGTGTTCCAAGCGCCGTAGGGATTGCGCTCGCGGAGCATGCGGTCGAGGGCTTTGGTCGGTTCAGGCCCTTCGGGGTCGATGATGAGCCAAGCGATGAGCTGATAGGCGTCATCCGCCGACCAAGGCATCCAGTCGTCATTTTTCAATTTAAAGGGAACCTTCGAAGTCATGACGGATTTGGCGACGACGAGGTTGGCTTCGTTACCTTCGTCCTCGGCAGCAATGGCGGTGGCGAGCAGGCAACGCGCGCTGGGCGTGAGCTCGGCGAGGCGATCGACGAGTAAATTCCGATAGGCAGGCTGCGGCGAGCCGCCGATCGCGAGAACAAACAAGGCTCGTGCGTGACTTTCTAAGGCTTGGGGTGATTTCTCCGCAGCGACGCCGCGGAGGCTTTCGATGAGGTTCTTCTTAAGCATTTCGATGGCGGAGTCGGGGACGCTCGCGCCTTTTTCGGCAGCAAGCATCAGACCGAGACCTGCGTAGGCGGTGGCCCATGGCACTGGCTCGGTGCTACCGGGCCAGTAAGCGAATGAGCCGTCAGGGAGCTGCATCGAGAGTAGGCGGTCGGCCCCGGCTTGGATGGCAGCGGCGACTTTTTTCTCATCCATTTTCGCAAAGCGCGGGATGACTGGGCCGAGGTCTTCCACAGCGAGCCACGGGATGAGCGAAGAGGTGGTTTGCTCGACACAGCCGTAGGGATACTGGAGCAGGAAATCCACGGAACCCGCCGCTTCGATGAGCGGGGAGCGGGAAAATTCAAGTTCGACCTCGCCGCTGCCGTCTAGCAGCCGTGCGTCGAGCCGGTCGCGGAGATTCAGTTTTGCGCCGGGTTGGTTGAGGGTGACGAGTTTCGTTTGGCGGAGTAGCGGCATCGGGTATTGCACGGCGAAGCGGGATTCGACAGCGTCTGATAGATGATGCTTTAGCTCAGGTGTCAGATCCGAATTGCTGAGGGAGACCGGGGTGGCTTGGAAGGTGAGTATTGCTTCACCGGTGTGCTCGGCACGGGTCGGGAAAATGACCGTGGCCGATGCGCCGGGAGCCAGTGTGACGGTCTCGGCGGTGGGGCCAGTCGTGATGGCGGAAGGGGTTTCTTGGCCGTTAGCGGTACTGAATTTAATTTCCCACGTGCCGGTGTAGGTGGAGGCGTTTTGGACGAGAACTTGCGAGTTGAATGTGTCTGACTGATTGGCAAAGCGCGGGGTCTTCGGTTCGAGCATCAGGTCTTTTTTCACGATGACCGACGACTCGACATGGCCGAAACGCGCGGCTTCCTGATGGGCGATGGCGATGAGCCGGTAGCGAGTGAGTGTATCGGGGAACTTGAAGGTGTGGGTGAATTTCCCGGTGGCATCAGCGATCAATGCGGGCGCCCAAGTGGCACAAGGGTCGAAATTTTTACGCAGAAGATCGGCGAGTTTGCTCAGGTCTCCACCGCCGCCGATGAAGAAGCCTTTGTTGGCGAAGGATTGCATCTCCGGGTTTTCAGAAACGAAGGTGGCGAAGGAGGTGCCGGTCTCTACGTCGAGATTGCGGGGCTTGTAGAAGTAGTTCATGGGCTTCGGAGTTTCATAGCCCATCACCGCGAGCGTGCCTTCGTCTTCGGCGTAGAGCGTGACTTCCGCTCCGGCGGCGGGCTTGCCATTGGCGAGGATGACGCTGCCAGTTAGAGTGATGTCGTCACCGGGGCGGCAAGTGGCCGGTGCTTCGAGGGTGACGGCGAGTCGGTCGCGCAGATTTTCCACGATCAGCTCGCAATAACCGAGGCGGAGTTGTGGCTCCTTGATCTCGCGGGCGGATTCCTTGGCTCCCTTGATGATGAGGATAGAAACAAAGGCGTTAGGCGCATCTTCTTCGGTGATAGGGATTTCGATGACGGGCTTGTCGGCCTTGAGCGGGACGAGGAAGGAGCGCAGGACTTTTTCGCGCTCCACGGTGACGAGGGCGGTGCCTTCGATGGGTGATAGAACGAGAACACGCGCGGTTTCACCGGGCTTGTAGGACTTTTTCTCGGCGACGAGTTTCACGCGCATCCCGTCTTCGTAGAGCCACGGGTATTCATCCGTGCCGTAGACATTGAAATAGGTGACGGTGGCGAAGGCGCGACCTTCTGGATCCGTGCCACGGAGGGTGAGGAAGTGGCGGCCGCTGGACTTCGGTGTGACGGTGAAGCCGGTGCCTTGGCCTGCGGAAGCGGCGGGATCGAGCGTGAGTTCGGAGGTGATGACAGTTTCTTCGGTGACGTCGTTGCGGGTGGTGGTCGCGCCGGAATCGGTGCGGGATTTCACGGCGGAGTTCACTTCGCGAGTAAGGCTGGCGGTGATTTTAACAGCTCCGGGGAAGGGCTCGCCGTTGGTGTCAGTGGCGACGATTTTCAAGTGCAGGGCTTCGCCGGCACGGACGAGACTGTCATTTCTGGAGACTCCGACGTAAACGGAAGCGGGGTGGACGATTGTCTCTGCGGTGGAAGTTAGAGTCTGGTTATTGGCGTCGGTCACCTCGGAGGAGATGATGACCTCGCGGGTGGTTGGGAATTCCGTTTGGGGAATGGCCACGACTAGCGTGGCTTTGCCATCGGTAGAGAGTAGGGCCTCACCTTGAATCTGTGAGGCCACGCTGACGGAGTCTTCTTCTTCGTCGTCGGAGCGGTAGCCGAAGTAGTGATACCAATAACTCCAATCGTCACTGCGGTGATTCCCGAAGAGGAAATCACGGAAGCGCTCTGGGTAGGGATTTTGTGAGGTGACGCGGCTGAAGTGTTTGACTTTTCCCGCAGCGACGGGCTGGCCCTGATAGTAAATTGCGGCGAGATCGCTGGAGATGCTTGTGGCTCCCGGGGCGGCTGTGGCGATGGTTTGGGTAACTTCAAATGCATTCCGGCGGAACTCTTCGACGCGTAAAGGTAGCTCGAATCGGGCGCTGGCGAGGATTGCTTCCTGTTTGTTCCAATCATCCTCAAGTGCCTCGGCTTGGGCGAGTTCTTCGGGGTATTCGAGGCGGATGGTGTGGGTGCCAGTCTTACTAGCAGGTAGTGTGTAGGTGAAGTCGAAGGAGCCGTTTTCCGAGAGGGTGACCGGGCTGGAGTGAATCTCCTTGTCAGTTGGATCGACGATGACGATGCGGGCCGGGCTGTTCTGGGAAGGCTCGATGGCATTGCCCCGTAAGTTGCGGATGATGCCTTTCAAACGCATGGTTTCACCGGGCCGATAGAGTGAGCGGTCGGTGAAAAGGAACGCCTTACGAGTCGTCTCGGCAGGCTTATTCCAAGAATAGCGGACGGGGAAATGCCAGAGTCCGACGGTGTCGAGTGAGGAGTCGAAGGCGGTAAGGTATTCGTCCGCGCCGAGTGAGGCGTGGAGATGACGCGCTGCGTCCGAGCGGGGGACGGTGGCGATGCCTGATGCGTCGGTGGTGGAGTTCTGGAGGGCAGTGGCATCTTCACCATACACTTCCAGTTTCACCCCGGGAAGTGGTGCTCCGGTGTCACAGGAAAATGCATAGACGAATGCTTCCTTGTTAGTGATTTTCCAAGCGAGACCGATGTCAGTTAGCTGGACGATCGCTTGGGTGGTGGGCGGTAATCCTTCGCCATCATAATCTGGATTGTTTTCCCCTGAGGCTTCGATGAAAAAGGTGCCGAATCGTTGGTCCTTGGGGAGAATTTCATCCCAATCCAAGGTGACAATTTTGGTGGTGTCGAGCGGGTTTCTGAGAGGGATTTCCAAGTCGGCCATCGATGATCCGACAATCAGTGGATAGGGAATTACCGAGGTGGGTTGAATCGAATCGTTGTTAGGACCATCCCCGGTGAAATGTCGGAAACCTTGGAAGGCGCGGACCCGGTCGAGTCCTGAGAGCTTCTTGATCTTGAGGTGGGCGCTTGCGAGATTGAGCGTGAGCATCCGGTATTTGCGTGAGCCGTTCGCGAGCTGCCCTTGGTCCTGCGAGGGGAATTCGAGCACTGGTTTAAAGTGCCCGAACTCAATGTCCTTGCTCAGGGAGGCTTCGAGATTGAGTCCAGCTTTAGAAATGAACGGTTGCTTGAAGGTGACCGAGTATTTATCCATGTCGTCGAGACTTCCCGAGAGTTGGATTTGGCGTCCTTCGATCTGGGCGCTCAGATTTTCTGGGCGTGGGCGGATTTCCACGCAAGTTTCTAGGAAGTTATCTGCTAGGTTTTCCGGTAGAGCTTGATTGAACTCGATGATGATTCCACGCGGCTCATCGACGGTTTGCAGGGATCGGATCGCGGTCACTCGGAATGGCTCGATCTTGCCGATTTCGTAAGTGCTATCTTCAATGGTGCGGGCGCTGCCTGAGGAATTGGGAAGCCCTTTGAGCAAAGAGACCACCCAGCCCTCACCCACGGGCAGCGGTGATACGGGCGTGGCGATGAGGATGTTAGGCGCGGGGCTTTCCGGAGTGGTTTCAACGGCGGGAGTGCCGGGGAAACGCGTCGTCCAAGGCTTATAGTTGTTTCCATAATAGCCGGCGCGGGCGACGGTGGCTTGCTCAAGACGGGCGGCCACTCGCTGGCCGGATTTCGAGCTGAAGGAGACAAAACTGGCGGCAGTCGCCGGGCTGACCGCATCGTTGAAGATGATGAGCCACTCACCGGTGGATGGCGAGTAGTCTGACTGCCAGCGGTTCGGCGCATTCGCAGCGGCGATGCGGAAGGGCTCACTTTCAAGCGTAGTGATTTTCCCGGCTGGGACGGGCGATTTGTCGAGATGGCTGCGGTTTTTCGGAATCGAAAATGTGTAGGTGGTGCCGATGCCTGGAGCTTGGTCGGGGAGAAATTGTGCGATGTTCTGCGCTTTCCAGCTCAGCTTGCCGGCGAGGTTAGGTTGGATTTCCAACCAAGTATTATTCATGGTTTTCCCCAGCTCCGAGGTGGCGGCGACGGGAGAATCGAATACCAGATCGATCTGGGATTCAGGGACGAGTGAGGGGGTGGAAACGACCAGCCGTGGAGCTGCGGAAGTGGCCATGGTGATGGCCAGAAGCGTCGATACGACGCGATGGGGAGTGTTCATAAAAGTGGTTATTTGGAACGAACGTCTTCGTATACGAAATGGGACACTTGGGAATTCAATTTTATTGAGGCTCGCAAGTGGTTTGCAGTGGTAGCTCTCTGAGAGCGGGAGAAAAAAATCGGAAAGCACGTCCGGCTCAGACGTTTTCCCTGCTGCGGGACTTGTCAAAGCGGTTTCCTTGGTGAAACTGCCCTAGCGCGCTTTGCGGGCAACTTACGCACATGTATTTCTTGGGGATTGAAATCGGTCACGGCGGCACTCGCGCGGTGGCCTTGGATTTAGAGTCGGCAATCATCCGTGCTGAGGCTTGGGTCCCGCACGATTGGATCGAAGGGCTTCCTGCGGGCTACCGTGAGCAGAATCCGGCGCAGTGGATCGATGCCGTGGACCGCGCCGTGCGTCAGTGTTTGGCGACCTTGGATGGTCAAAAAGAACGCCTCGCGGCGATCGGTGTGGCTGGACCGCAGCGTGGATTGGTGATGCTGGATGAGGCGAACCGGATCATCCGTCCAGCCAAGTTGACGGGCGATGTCTCGGTGAAACGGCAGGCAGACGAGATTGCCCGCGCCTTCGGTGGAGCACCCGGCCTCATCGAGCTGGCGGGCCAAGCGCCGGGCGTAGAGTCGGCGGCAGCGGAATGCTTGTGGCTCAAACAACACGAACCCTATCATTTTCAACGTGCGACCAGCTTGCTTACCGCGCAGGATTTCATCGCCTACTGGCTGACGGGCGAACGGGCGACCGAGGCGGGCAGCGCATCGGGTACCGGGCTGCTCGACATTCGGGCGCGCAAGTGGTCGGCGGAGCTCTTGGATTTCATCGATCCTCAGCTCGCCTCGTTGCTTCCGCCCATCGTTGCCTCCGACCAGCCGCGTGGTTTGTTGCGGCCGGCGCTGGCACGCGAGTGGGGAGTTTCTGATGCCGTGCAGGTCGGTGCGGGCAGTGCTTCGCCGATGTTAGCCGCGCTGGCTGCCGGGTGCGTCACGAATGGCACGGTGGCCGTGGAGCTTGGCTCGGCGGGTGTGATCGTCGGGGTGGGGGACTCGCCGGTGGTCGACTACCGCGGAGAAATCACTGCTCTTTGCAATGCGACGGGCACATGGCTGGGCCTCGGGACCACCACCAACGCCGCAGTCGCCCCGGAAGTCCTGCGTCGCCACTACGGCTGGACGCCGGAGCAATTCGAATCGATGGTGGCCAGCGTCGCACCCGGTGCGGATGGACTACTGCTTCTCCCGTATTTCACCGGCGAATCGATCCCACGGCTCCCCGATGGCACGGGTCTTCTGCATGGCATGACTCCGGGAAATTTCACTCCCGCGCATGTGGCCCGCGCGACGGCGGAAGGGGTCGCGCTCGGTCTCGGTTATGCGATGAGCCGCTTGCGAGATCTTGGATTCGATCCACCCGAGATTCGCTTGTTAGGGCCGGGGGTGGCCAGCCCGGTGACGCGGCAACTCCTCGCAGACGTCTTCGGCGCACCCGTGGTGCCCGTTTCCAGCCGCCAAGGCGCGGCGATCGGCGCGGCGATGCAGGCGGCGGTCGCATTTTTCCATCAGAGCGGCGAATCGCTCGGGTTCGAGGAAATTGCCAGCTATCTCGTCGTCGGCGATGCGGAATCCCGCTGCGATCCGAATCCAGAAGCTCACGAGATGTATCAGGAAATGATGTCTCGCCAGCAATACCTCGTCGATACCTTGCACCCCGCCGGGTTCCTGTGAGATTCATGATTTCCCAGGTCCGATGAATTCAAAAAAAAGCAGCGAAATCCGTAGCAGTCGCAAGAGTGCCGCGCTCGGGACGGCTGTCGGCTGGCTGATGAAACTCGTCACCGCGACTCTCCGGCTCGAAGTAAGGGATCTGTGCGGAGTCGGCATTGCAGATCCGCGCATCGCACCGGTGATCTTCGTTCTTTGGCACAACCGCTTCTTCGTGGTGCCTGCCGCTTGGCAAAAACTCTGCGGGAAACATCGGAAAACCATCACTCTCACCAGCGCCAGTCACGATGGCGATGTAGTCGCAAATGCCATGGCTGTCTTCGGACTTGGAGCCGTCCGCGGGTCATCTTCCCGCCGTGGAGTGGCGGCCTTAGTCGGTCTGAAGCGCGCCTTGCAGGATGGTTCCGATGTTTGTCTAACGCCGGATGGCCCGCGTGGCCCGCGCTATCAGGTGCAGCCCGGCGTGATCAAGCTCGCCGAATCGACGGGCGCGCCGATTGTCCCCATTCATGTGAAATTCTCCTCAGCTTGGCGTTTAAAAACATGGGATCGCTTCGTGATTCCGATGCCATTCAGCCGGGTCGAGGTGATTTTCTCCGAAGCCACCGTCCTCGCTCGCGGGATGGATGCGGAAACTTTCGAAAACGAACGCCTCAGAATCGAAAACCTGCTCATCCAAGGCTCGGATGACGCCTAACACCACTCCTATGAACATCCCAACTATCCTCGATGGAAAATCCGTAGCCGCCGCCGTAATCGAAGAATGCCGCGCGGAAACTGCCGCGCTGTTAGCCAAAGGCATCCGCCCCGGTCTCGCCGTGGTGCTCGTCGGCAGCGACCCCGCGTCGCAAGTCTATGTCGGCTCCAAGGCCCGCACCTGCGCCGAACTCGGATTCCACTCCGTGAAAATTGAACTCCCGGCGGAAACCACGCAGGAGGAACTTCTTCAAGTCGTCCGTGATTTAAACAAGAATCCCGCCGTGCACGGCATCCTCGTGCAATCCCCGCCGCCCAAGCACATCGACGAAGAAGCGATCATCCGCGAGATTGACCCACGCAAGGATGTCGATGGCTTTCACCCGGAAAACGTCGCCAAGCTTGTGCTCGAAGACCCCAGCGGTTTCGTCCCCTGCACCCCCGCTGGCTGTATGAAGCTACTCGAAGTCTCCGGCATCGATACCAACGGCGCAGAAGCCGTGGTCATCGGCCGCAGCATGATCGTCGGCAAACCGATGGCCCTTCTGCTAGTTTCAAAAATCTCCAACGCCACCGTCACCATCGCCCACTCGCGCTCCAAGGATCTGCCCGGCATCTGTCGCCGCGCGGACATCCTCATCGCCGCCGTCGGCCGCCCAGAAATGGTCAAGGCTCACTGGGTGAAACCCGGGGCCGTCGTCATTGACGTGGGCATCAATCGCATCCCGGATTCCACCAAAAAATCCGGCTTCCGGCTCACCGGGGACGTCGCCTACGAAGAAGTCGCCCCGCTCTGCTCCGCCATCACCCCCGTCCCCGGCGGTGTCGGCCCGATGACCATCGCCATGCTGATGAAGAACACGCTGCAAGCGGCACGGCAGATTGGAGTCTGAAATCCAAGCTTTTCAATAAGGAATGAGGACAGCCACGTCCGGCCAGAGCGCGGACAAAGGTTCATCCAAAGTGGCGAGTTTGCCCCTGTGGCGGCGGGCAAGTTCCGCCAGCCAGGCATCGGTGAGTTGGCGGTGGCCGGTCAGTCGGCCCGGCTGAATTTCCGTGTAGGAGAAATTCTCCGGCCAGAAAATATGCGCGGGATGGGCGTGGACGGAAGCCAGAGCCGCCCACGCGGCTGCCGCCGACTTGTCACGTCCGTGGATCATGTGTATGCGGAGCAGGGTTCCCTCGGTCACCGGACAAGTCGCGAAGGACTCGCCCTTGATCGTGGCCAACCAGTGATGCACTCGCTCGTGATGCTGGTGATCGGGCAGCATGGCGGCGACGAGAATATTGCCGTCCAGCAGCCAAATCATTTCAACGCCTCCTCGATTTCAGCGGGAGTGAGACCCATGATTTCCAGCGGACTTACGAGATCATCATCCATGGCCCGACGGGTGTCTTCGCTGGTTATCGGCCGCCCTTCGCTCTGCGAGACAGGAAAATCGGAGAGCAGGTGAATCCCTAGCGCAGATGAGGGAAGCGTGGTCGCCGCTAGGGTGCGGCGGCGCAGAAGATCTCCCACCGCCTTGCTGATGGAGGTCTTGGTGGCGATGGCATGACTGCGCGCCATCGCATAAAGGTCATCGTCGAGATTGATCGTCAAACGCATGAATGCACGGTGGTGCAGTGGTGCAGTGGTGTCAAAATGAATATTCCGTGGTTCGCAGCCTGTTACGTCATCGCCTGACCGCGATTTACCCCAAGACTTGACCCCGCGCCCGTGGCGTGCATCTTCCGCCCCCGATGATTTCTGTCCAGTCACTCCGCGTTGAATTCGGCGCCCGCGTCCTTTTCAATGACCTCGCTTTTTCCGTCCAGCCGCGCGAGCGCATCGCCTTCGCCGGTCACAATGGCGCCGGGAAATCTACGCTGATGAAGTGTGTGGCGGGCATCATCCGGCCCACCGCCGGTCAGATTCATGCCCCCAAGGGCACGCGTATCGGCTACTTGCCACAGGAGGGAATCCACGTCAAAGGCCGCACGCTGTGGCAGGAAACCGAGTCTGCCTTCGGTGAAACCATGGCACTCAGTGAGAAAATTGACCGGCTTTCCAACGAACTCACCAAGCTTGACCCGCGATCGTCACCCTACGGTGATTTGCTGGAAGAAATCGGCGAGTTGGAGTTGTTGCTCGACGCCACCGACCCCGCGCGGATGAAGCCGCGGATCGAGTCCGTGCTCAAAGGTCTCGGCTTTCAACAAAAAGACTTCATCCGCGATTGCTCGGAATTCTCCGGTGGCTGGCAAATGCGGATCGCGATGGCCAAGCTATTCCTCCAAGAGCCGGAAGTCCTCCTGCTCGACGAGCCGACGAACCACTTGGACATCGGCACCCAAATCTGGGTCGAGCAATACCTGATCAACTACCCCGGCGCGATCCTGCTCATTTCCCACGACCGCGCGCTGCTCGACACCCTCTGCACCCGCACCATTGCCTTCTCCCACGGCCGCGCTGAAGAGTATGCTGGGAATTTTTCCTACTTCGAGCGCGAGTCGGTCTTGCGCAAGGAAATCCGCGTTAAACAATACACCGCCCAACAGCGGGAAATTGCCGAGACCCAACGCTTCATCGACCGCTTCCGCGCCTCGGCGAACAAGGCGACGCTGGTCCAGTCGCGCATCAAGATGCTCGCAAAAATCGAGCGCATCCCACAGCCCGAGCGCGACGACGCGGTG